>JBGTIG010000046.1:0-8494 GCA_041745755.1 Lysobacterales bacterium | reverse complement strand
CGAATCGGGAGGCAGTGCGGGGCATTATCGGACCGTGTGCGGGATCGGCGTGACTCCCATTCATGAAGCACTCATCTGTTTGTTATTCCAAGGAAAAAGTTTCGCTCCACCGCGATTGGGTGACATTTTCGATTCTGCATGAATTGGCGGTTTCCCAACCGCCCTGTTATTCTGCGCAAAGAATCAGCGGGATTTTGCGAATATCGCGTCCCGCGTGATCCCGGCAACGCGGCTCTTGCGGCCCGTTTCCCCTGGTGGCATCAGGGATCCGGACTCGAGCCTTCCCAGATCGTCATCCGTTGGGTTCGGCTTGAGGTTCTTTGAGACCTTCGCCCGGCAAGGCCGGCTCCTCTCGAGCGCTTCGCATGGTCCCCAACGATCTGGAAACCTCCCTCGCCAGCCCCGCAGCCCAGATCTCCGCCGACCCAGGACTTTCCTGGCTCGCGCGGCGCGAGGCGGCAGTGCCCCGGGGCGTCAGCAATCTGCTGCCGGTGTTCGTCGAGCGCGGTGAGAACGCGGAGCTCTGGGATCTCTCGGGTCGCCGCTACATCGATTTCGCTGCCGGAATTGCCGTGGTCAACACGGGCCACCGGCATCCGAAGGTGACCGCGGCCGCGCACGCGCAGCTCGACCGGATCAGCCACGCCTGCTTCCAGGTCACGCCTTATCCCTCCTATGTGGAACTGGCCGAGCGCCTGAACGCCCTGGCACCGGGGCCGACGCCCAAGAAGACCCTGCTGCTCACCACGGGAGCCGAAGCGGTCGAGAATGCCGTCAAGATCGCGCGGGCGCATACCCGCCGTCGTGGCGTGGTCGCATTTTCCGGCGCCTTCCACGGTCGCACGATGATGGCGCTCGCGCTGACCGGCAAAGTCGTTCCCTACAAGTCCGGGTTTGGACCTTTTCCCGGCGACGTCCATCACGTGCCGTTTCCGAACGAGCGCGGCAGCGTCACGGTCGAGGAGTCGATCCAGGCGCTCGACAATCTGCTGCACGCCGATCTCGATCCGTCCGAAATCGCCGCCATCCTGATCGAGCCGGTGCAGGGCGAAGGAGGATTCAACGTCGCGCCGCCCGGCTTCATGCAGGCATTGCGGCAGGTATGCGACCAGCACGGCATCGTCCTGATCGTCGACGAGATCCAGACCGGATTCGCGCGGACGGGGCGCATGTTTGCGGTGGAACATTCGGGCGTCGAACCGGACCTCATGACGCTGGCGAAGGGGCTCGGCGGTGGCCTGCCGATTTCCGCGGTCACCGGCAAGGCCGACATCATGGACGCGCCGCTACCGGGTGGTCTCGGCGGCACCTTCGCGGGATCGCCGGTGGCCTGTGCGGCCGCGCTCGCTGTCCTCGACGTGATCGAGGAGGAAGGACTCTGCGCGCGCGCCGATGCGCTGGGATTGCAGATACGACGGCACCTCGACGCGCTGCGCTCGGAACCGTCGTTGTCGCCGGTGATCGGCGATGTGCGTGGCGTCGGCGCCATGGTGGCGATGGAGCTGGTCGAGGAGGGAGACCGGCGCCGTCCGGGCGTCGCCTTGACGATGGCCCTGATTTCCGCCTGCGCCGAGCGGGGGGTCGTGATCCTTCCCTGCGGCCTCTATCGCAACGTGGTGCGCTTCCTGGCACCCCTCACCATTTCCGATGCACTGCTGCACGAAGGACTCGGCATCGTCGGCGAGACGCTCCGCGATCTCGTGGCAGGGGCGGCCTGATGCGCACGGGTTGCTGCCGTCGCGACTTTCCCGCGGACCGCTGGCGCAGGGCGGCGGGCGCTGCGCTTTTCAAACCGACTACAGGAACGAGTGGATGACCGTACCTTTTGCAATTGCCGGCGTGCAGATGGCCGTGCCGGCGATGGCCAGCAATCTGGTGGCTGTGCTGCAGCGCATCGACCTGGTCATGGCGCGCATTCCCTGGGCGCAGATGCTGGTTTTCAGCGAACTCGCGCAGTGCGGCCCCGTGCCCAATGCGCCCGTGCGTCTGCCAGGGCCCGAGGAAGCCGCGCTGCAGGCCGCCGCTGCACGCCACGGCATCTGGCTCGTTCCCGGATCCGTCTTCGAGCGCGGCGCCGATGGCGCGCTCTACAACACTTCGTCGGTGATCGATCCCGCCGGCAATGTGGTGGCGCGCTACCGCAAGATGTTCCCGTTCCGGCCGTATGAAAAGGAGGTCACTGCGGGAAAGGAGTTCTGCGTTTTCGATGTGCCGGATGTCGGTCGCTTCGGGTTGTCGATCTGCTACGACATCTGGCTGCCCGAGACCACGCGCACGTTGACGGCGATGGGCGCGGAAGTGCTGCTGCATCCGGTATTGACCGGCACCATCGACCGCGATGTGGAACTGGCGATCGCGCGCGCCACGGCCGCGCAGTTCCAGTGCTACGTGTTCGACATCAATGGTCTTGGACCAGGAGGCATCGGGCGCTCGTGCGTGGTCGATCCCTCCGGAACCGTGCTGGCGCAGGCCTCGGGACGGCCGGAAACGCTGCCGATCGAAGTGGACCTGGCGCGGGTGCGCCGGCAGCGCGAAGTTGGCGTCAACGGACTCGGACAGCCGCTGAAAAGCTTCCGCGATCGCGAAGTCGATCTGGCCGTCTATCGCCGCGATTCCGGTGTGGACGCCTATCTCCACACGCTCGGCGCATTGACGATGCCGGCGCGGGGCGGCAAGGCGGGAGTGGGAGCACCGGCACCCGCAGCTGCCGTGATGGCGTTGCCTGCAGGCGTCCCTGCTGCCGAGCTGGCAGCTCCTGCAGAACTTGCGGCGCCGGCCGCATGACGGGTGCATGACAGCAGGGGACGGGTGGCGATCCGGCCACCGCCCAGCGGGTTCAACGGGAGTCGTTTTGGGAACCACTGAGATCAATCCTCCAACCGGCGGTGCGCTCACCGGGGAAGTCGTGAGCGGTCCTGCTGTCGTCCTGCCACCACTTGCGGCGACCATCGCAACCGGGGACGGCAACAAGCGTGGCCCGGTGCGGGCGAGCGATTACTACTCCGCCACGCAGCTGCGCAACGACCGCTGGACTTCACTCAAGAACGTCGGCGCACGACTGGCAGCCTCGAAGCCCGGCAAGCTGCGCGAACAGCGCTCCTCGCGTGCGCGCTCCCTCCTTGAAGACCTGACAGCCATCGAACACTACTGGGCCTTCCCCGGCCGCGTCGGGGTCGAGCACCTGCAGCGCACGCTCGAGCGCGGAGACATCAAGGAGTTCCAGCACACGACGGCACGTCTGGTACGCGCCCTCCAGAGCGGCATCTACCGCCGTCGGCTGGGCGATTTCTTCAGCGAATTCGACCGCGAGCAGGACGATCCGCACGACATCGTCGAGTCGCAGGAGGAGCGGGTCGGCGCGCGGCCCTATTTCGAAGTACTGATCGTCGACAACCTCACCGGGGCCGAGCAGCAAGCGCAGATCCTCGCGCTGCGCAATCAGCGTCGCGCCGACGACCGCTTTGCGTACGAGACGGTGATGGTCAGCACCTTCGAAGATGCCGTGATCGGCGCATTGTTCAATCACGACATACAGTCGGTGGTGGTGCGTCACGATTTCGCCGTCGAATCGTGCCATCGGCTGGAGATTCTGCAGCGCTATCTCAAGCGCGTCGGCTATCAGCCCGTGGACGCCCGCGATCCGGAGGACCTCGGCCCCGAACTCTGCCGGCTGCTGCGCCGCATCCGTCCCGAACTCGACATCTTTCTCGTGACCGAGCGTTCCATCGAGGAGATCGCCGGGCGCGATCATGGCGGCGCCACGCGCGTGTTCTACAACCACGAGGACTTCACGGAACTGCACCTCAACATACTGCGCGGCGTCAATGCGCGCTACAACACCCCGTTTTTCAACGCGCTCAAGGAGTACTCGAAGCAGCCGACGGGCGTTTTCCACGCCATGCCCATCAGCCGCGGCAAATCGCTGATCCGTTCGAACTGGATCCGCGACATGAGCGAGTTCTACGGCATGAACATCTTCCTCGCGGAAACGTCCGCGACCTCCGGGGGTCTCGACTCGCTGCTCGAGCCAGTCGGCCCGATCAAGCGCGCGCAGGAGCTGGCGGCGCGCGCGTTCGGCGCCAACCAGACCTTCTTCGCCACCAACGGTACTTCGACCTGCAACAAGATCGTCGTCCAGGCGGTGGTGCGCCCTGGCGACATCGTGCTCGTTGACCGCGACTGCCACAAGTCGCATCACTACGGCATGGTGCTGGCCGGTGCCAGCGTGGTCTATCTCGACAGCTATCCCTTGAGCGAATACTCGATGTACGGCGGCGTGCCGCTGCGCGAGATCAAGCACCAGCTGCTGGAACTCAAGCGTGCCGGCAAGCTCGATCGGGTGCGCATGCTGCTGCTGACCAACTGCACGTTCGACGGCATCATCTATCACGTCGAGCGCGTGATGGAGGAATGCCTGGCGATCAAACCCGACCTCGTGTTCCTCTGGGACGAGGCCTGGTTCGCCTTTGCGCGCTTCTCACCCAGCTATCGACAGCGCACCGCCATGAACACGGCGCAGATCCTGCGCGCGCGCTTCCGCGATCCGGGCTACGCCACGCGCTACGCGGAACACCGCCGGGAAATCGAGGGCCTGGACGACGCGGCATTGCTCGACCTGCGTCTCCTGCCGGACCCGGCGCGTGCGAGGGTCCGCGTCTATGCGACGCAGTCGACGCACAAGACCCTGACCTCTCTGCGCCAGGGATCCATGATCCACGTGCACGACCAGGACTTCAGGGGCGAAGTCGAGCAGGCGTTCCACGAGGCCTACATGACGCATACGTCGACCTCGCCGAACTACCAGATCATCGCGTCGCTCGATGTGGGGCGCCGGCAGGTCGAGCTCGAGGGCTACAACCTCGTCGAGAAGCAGATCGAGGCCGCCATGTCGATGCGCAAGGCCATCGACGCGCATCCGCTGCTCAAGCGTTTCTTCAAGGTACTCACCATTCGCGACCTGGTGCCCGCTGCCCATCGCGAATCGGGCGTGGAGGCCTACTGGGAGCAGGATGAGGGCTGGCACGACATGTGGGACGCGTTCTCGCGCGACGAATTCGCGCTCGACCCGACGCGGGTCACGCTTGCCGTCGGCAACGCGGGTTTCGACGGCGATACCTTCAAGAACGATGTGCTCATGAACCGGCACGGCATCCAGATCAACAAGACGTCGCGCAACACCGTGCTTTTCATGACCAACATCGGCACCACCCGGTCTTCGATCGCCTACCTCATCGAGGTGCTGGTTCGCATCGCCTCCGACCTCGATGCGCAGCTCGAGGATGCGAGCCCGATGGAACGTCGGGCTTTCGACCGGCGCGTACGCTCGCTGACCAGGGAGTATCCGCCGCTCCCGGACTTCTCGCGATTCCACGACGCATTCCGCAACACCGACGATACCGGTACCAGCGAAGGCGACATCCGCGCGGCCTTCTTCCTCGCTTACGACGACAGCAACTGCAACTACTTCGGCCTCGAGGACGGTTCCATGGAGGCGGAAATGGATAACGGGCACGAGCTGGTTTCCACGGCCTTCATCATTCCCTACCCGCCGGGCTTTCCGATCCTCGTACCCGGGCAGGTCATCTCACGCGAGATCCTGCACTTCATGCGCGCGCTCGACGTCAAGGAGATCCACGGCTATCGCCCGGAACTCGGACTGCGCGTATTCACACCGGAAGCGCTGGCTTCCGCCGAGGCCGCCCGCTCGGCTTGAACTCGGCGAACCTCGCTCACGGCGCCGCCGCTGACGTGCGCGGCGCCGGACCCGCCACCGGAGGGACGCCCCTCTATCCACTGGAGATCGCTCATGGCTGCACGCCGACAGCTCAGGAATATTTCCGAAGTTCGTCGCTTCTTCCATCGCTTCGAGGAGCCGGTCTACTTCGTCAGCGCGACCAACTTCAACCTTCTCGGCCTCGACGAATGGGTGAAGAACTTCAAGTTCATCAGCTACATCGACTGCTATGACGGGCAACATCCGAACGTGTTCACGCCCTCCGAGCAACCGCATGACGAATTCCAGTCCATCGAGGACATCAACAACTACCTGCTGCAGCACAAGGAGGTCGTGGACCTCCTCTCAAGGCGAGGGGGGAAGCCGAAGTTCATCTTCCTCATGTTCGACGAGCAGACCGAAGCACTGGCCAAGGCCCACGGAGCCACGGTGTGGTTTCCCAAAGCCAGGCTGCGCAACCGGATCGACAACAAGATCGAGACGGTGCGCATCGGCAACAAGGCGAACGTGCCGAGCGTGCCCAACACGCTGGCCAGGATCAGCGACTACGCGCAGCTGATGCGCGTCGCGGACAAGGCAGGCCTCGGCCGCGATCTCGTGCTGCAGTCCGCCTACGGCGACTCGGGCCACACCACGTTTTTCATCCGTTCGGAAGCCGATTTCAGGCGTCATGAACATGACATCGTCGGGCATGGCGAGATCAAGGTGATGAAGCGCATCAACTGCCGGGGTGCCGCCATCGAGGCCTGCGCCACCAGACAGGGAACCATCGTCGGCCCCCTCATGACCGAACTGGTCGGATTCCGTGAGCTGACGCCCTACCGGGGCGGCTGGTGCGGCAACGAGATTTTCGCGAACGCGTTCTCGACCGAAGTTCGCGACAAGGCGCGCGACTACACCTTCGCGTTCGGTGAGCAGCTGCGCAAGGAAGGCTATCGGGGCTATTTCGAGCTCGATTTCCTCATCGACTCGAAGACGAAGGAGATCTATCTCGGCGAGCTCAACCCGCGCATCACCGGCGCCAGTTCCATGACCAATCACGCGGCATTCGCGCACGCCGATGCGCCACTGGCGCTGTTCCACCTGCTCGAATTCTCGAATGTCCCTTTCGACATCGACATCGCCGAACTCAACGCGCGCTGGGCGGATCCCGACAATATCGACTCGTGGTGCCAGATGGTCATCAAGCACACGGACGACTCCATCGACCGCATCACCAGCGCTCCCGAGACGGGCATCTGGAGCATGCGCGACGACGGCAGCGTCGCGTTCAACCGCTTCGACTACCATCGCCGCGCCGTCAGCAGCGAGCGCGAGGCGTTCTTCCTCCGAATCCTGAAGCAGGGCGACTACCGCTACGAAGGCGCCGATCTCGGCATCCTCGTCACGCGCGGGAGAGCCATGACCGACCGTTTCACGCTGACCGAACGTTCCCGGCAATGGATCGACGGGATTCGCGCGCACTACCGCGCAGAACCCCTGGCGGCGGAGGCGGCGGCTCCGCTGGCGGAACATCATTTCAAGTTCCTCTGAGCGCGCGCCGGGCCGCCGGCAGCCATGGCCGGAGCACGTTCGTTGCTGACTTTCACGGCGCTGGCCGACGAAGAAGACGGCCGGGCCTGGCAGGGCGTCTTCGAGCGCCTCTGGCCCGCCTATCGCCGCTGGTATCTGCGCGATGGACATCTGGCGCGCCCGGGCTTTCTGGATTGCCGCAATGCCCTCGAGCGCCACATGCCGGAGTTCGTGCCGCGCTGGAACCGACTGTGCGAGCTGGCCGGTGGCGGCGACCTGGCTGCGCGGTTCCTGAGTCTCTGGTGTCCACCGGCGTATGACACGGCCTGCTCGCAGGCTATCTGGCCGGGCCCCGAACCGCTGCTCGTGCGCAATTATGACTATGACCGGCGCTACTTCGACGCCCTGGTGCTGCGGACGCACTGGGGTTCTCAGCGTGTGCTCGGAACGAGCGACTGTCTCGTCGGTCTGGTGGATGGCGTCAACTCGGGCGGCCTTGCTGCCTCGCTGACGTTCGGCGGGAGCCGCGCGATCGACGAAGGCTTCGGCATGCCGATCGTCCTCCGCTACGTGCTCGAAACCTGCACCACCGTTGCCGAAGCCAGCGCCGCGCTGGCGCGTATCCCGACGCACATGAGCTACAACGTCACGGTCCTCGATCTTGCGGGCGCGCGCGCGACGGTTCACGTCGCTCCGGATCGCGCCGCCAACGTGACGACTTCGCCGGTGGCCACCAACCACCAGCCCGGGGAACCGCGCCCCGGCAACGCGTTCCGCACTGCCACCGTTGAACGTGAGCGCTTCCTGCTGGACCGGATGATGTTGCACCAGGAAACGCAGGAACGCTTCATCGGCGCCTTTCTCCGCCCCCCCATCTATTCCCTCGCGTTCGAGCGCGAGCGTGGCACGCTCTATACGGCCGCGCTGTGGCCGGGGCGCCGCGCGATCAGCTACCGCTGGCCGCACCAGCGCTGGGATCTCAGCCTCGACGATTTCGAACCCGGGCTCCGCGACGTGTCCTACCCGAGCGCGTGAATCCGGCGGTGTACCTACCGAACTTTGAACCCACAACGGAGGAATCATGAATTCGAGGCTTTCCCCGCAGCGCGACCGGCAACGCAGCACCAACGTACTCGCCAGACCGCAGCTCAAGCAGGAGCTGCGCCGTTTTGCCTTCTTTGCCCTCGCCTTCGGTTCGATGATCGGCGTCGGATGGGTCACCGCGATCGGCAGTTGGCTCACGCAGGC
>JBGTIG010000045.1:0-3803 GCA_041745755.1 Lysobacterales bacterium | reverse complement strand
CCTCTCCCCGTTGCCACGGGGCGAGGGCATGCAAGCTGCCAGTCTCGCGGTGTCGTCGTGGGTGGGGTAAAGCGATTGCGCGATGTCGTCGCGGCTGTCTTGAAGCGATGGGACTACGCGATCAGCTCGAGGTTGCCGAGGTAGGGACGCAGCGCGGCCGGTATCGCGATGGAGCCGTCGGCCTGCTGGTTGTTTTCCATCACCGCGATCAGGGCGCGACCGACGGCGACTCCGGAACCATTGAGCGTATGCACGAGTTCGGGTTTCCCGTTGGCAGGACTACGCCGTCGCGCCTGCATGCGCCGGGCCTGGAAGTCTCCGCAGTTCGAGCATGAACTGATCTCGCGATAGCCTTGCTGGGAAGGCAGCCAGACTTCAAGGTCGTAGGTCTTGCGTGCGGCGAAGCCCATGTCGCCCGTGCACAGCAGCACGCGTCGATACGGCATTTCGAGGCGGTCGAGCACGGTTTCCGCGGCGCGCGTCATCCGCTCGTGTTCGACATCGCTGTCGTCGGCCCGCGCGATGGTCACCAGTTCGACCTTCTCGAACTGGTGCTGCCGGATCATCCCGCGCGTGTCGCGGCCGTGGCTCCCGGCTTCCGCGCGGAAGCACGGGGAATGGGCGACAAGCCGCATCGGCAGCGCGTCGTCGTCGATGATGGAGTCGCGCACAAGATTGGTAAGCGGCACTTCCGCGGTGGGAATCAGGTAGCGCGACGACATGCCCTCCTCCACGCTGCCCACGCGGAACAGGTCTTCCTCGAACTTCGGCAACTGCCCCGTGCCGCGCATCGCTTCCGGGTTGACGAGCAATGGCACGTTGCATTCGAGATAGCCGTGCTCCTGCGTGTGCAGGTCGAGCATGAACTGCGCCAGCGCACGGTGCAGTCGAGCAAGATCACCGCGCAATACAGTAAAGCGGGCGCCCGACAGTTTCGCCCCGGCGCCACCATCGAGCCAGCCGTGCCGAGCACCCAGATCCACGTGATCCTTCACTTCGAAGTCGAACCGGCGAGGCTCGCCGCGTCGATGAATCTCGACGTTCGCGGATTCGTCCGGCCCTTCGGGCACGGAGGCGTCCGCGAGGTTGGGAATGCCGAGCGCGAGCGACTCGATTGCGCTGCGCACTTGACCCAGCGCCAACTCGGAACGCGCAAGCTCGTCGGCGATGCCGGCGACTTCCGCCATCAGGGCCGCGGCATCCTCCCCTTTCGACTTGGCCTGCCCTATCGCTTTCGAACGTGTGTTGCGCAGGTTCTGAAGTTCCTGCGTGCGCGTTGCCAGTTGTTTGCGCTGCGCTTCGAACGCCTCCAGCGCTTCCACGTCGAGCGTGTAACCGCGCTTCTGCAGGCGCTCGGCCAGTTCGCAGGCGTCGCTTCGGAGCAGTTGTGGGTCCAGCATGCGTCGACGACCCTCGCGGATGACCGGTGATTATCGCCGTGGTGCTCCCCTCGCGTCATCCCCGCAGGGGCCGGCAACGGGCGGTCAGGGGGAAAGCCGGCGAGCCACCGGCTGCAGGATCGCGCAACGGCCGGGCATGCGTGTCAATCGACCTGCGACAGGGATCGGGACATCGATCGTCACGACCATGCCATCGTGAAAGCCATCTGCGCGGCTTTCACGATGCATTGCCCGGAACCCCGCACTGTTCGGAGGCTCGGTCGACGCGACATTCGCGATCGTGCGGCGCTCAGGTGCGTCGTCGGCCCAGCCACCACGCAGCGACCACGCCGGCGAGGATGAAACCGACCACGACTTCGACAGCCTGGCCGAGCAACCAGTCACCCGGATAGCGATACCAGTTCCAGTACGGAACATGGGACGCCAGCGACACCAGGATTCCCGCCGCTGCAGCCACGCCTGCGCGCTGGCCAAAGCCACCGGCGACGAGGCTCAGCACCCACGCCAGCACGATGCCGAGCAGCAGGTCGGTGGCTCCCTGTCGGCCAAGCTCGCTGGCCATGTCCATCGGGTCCTCACCGGTCGGCCGTGGTTGCCAGATCACGTAGGCGTACGGGTTGGCAGCCGACTTTGTCGAGAACGCGGCGGCTCTCGCTTCGTCCTTCATGCCCGCGGCGTCGATGTACGGCAGGTAGTAGATGCCGGACTCGTTGCCGAGACTGCTCGTCAGCGCGCTGAGTGCCGCGTCTTCGTCCTGTGGCGCGCGCGTGCCCATCTCACCCAGCGGCAGCACCATGTGCGCGACCGCCCCCCACATGAAAAACACCAGCCCCGCCAGGATTCCCGCGATCAGGACGCGCATGACAATTCCCCCCGGATTGGAGCGAATATCCTAATACGGTCCGCGTCGCTCGACTACCGACGGCGTGTCCGGGAGCGGAAGCGGGTTTACCGTTGGGAGAAAAATGCGTAAGTCCGTTGTCGCTCTGGGGAAACTCTGAACAAGGTTCGGAGGTTCCGCGATACAGGGACGTATCGCCACGAATCAATCGATAAGTGATGGATTCGTGGGAGCCGGGTTCGGACCTGCGCCGAACTCGGCGCCGGTCTGGCAAGTCAGGATGACTTGATCGGACCTTTTCTAGCTGGCTCTCCGCGCAGCGCGGAGCGCATCGAGTTTTTCCTTGAGCCGGATCTCCATGCCGCGCTCGACCGGGCGGTAGTAGACCTGCTCCCCGATTGCATCGGGAAACGCAGTCTGGCCGAGTGCCACGCCGCCCTCCTCGTCGTGATCGTAACGATAGTCCCGACCGTAACCGAGCCCCTTCATCAGTCGCGTGGGCGCATTGCGCAGGTGCAAGGGGACGTCCAGCGATCCGCCCCGGTCGACGTCGGCGCGAGCCGCGCCGAACGCGACGTACGCGGCGTTGCTGCGCGCGGTGCTGGCGAGATAAATCACCACCTGGGCCAGCGCCAGCTCACCTTCCGGCGAGCCCAGGCGGTCGAAGGCTTCCCATGCGTCGATCGCCATCGCGAGTGCGCGCGGATCGGCCAGTCCAACGTCCTCGACGGCCATGCGCGTCAATCTCCGCGCGAGATAGATCGGGTCGCAACCACCATCGAGCATGCGGGCAAACCAGTACAGCGCAGCGTCCGGATTGGAACTGCGCACTGACTTGTGCAGAGCCGAGATCTGGTCATGGAAGGCATCCCCGCCCTTGTCGAACCGCCGCGTTCGATCGGCCAACACCTGCACCAGCGTGTGATCGTCGATGCGCCCGTCGGTCGCGAGATCGGCCGCGATCTCGAGCAGCGTCAGGCCGCGCCGGACATCTCCGTCCGCCGCTTCGGAGATGCTCTGCAACGCCGCGTCGTCGACCGACAACCCCATCGCGCCGAGTCCCTCGGACTCGTCTGCCAGTGCGCGTCGCAAGGCCATGGAGATGTCGGCCGCGCCGACCGCTTCGAGCACGTGCACGCGGCAACGCGAAAGCAGCGCCGAGTTGAGTTCGAAAGAGGGATTCTCGGTGGTGGCCCCCACCAGCACCACATGTCCGCGCTCGACCGCGGGCAGGAATGCATCCTGTTGCGCCTTGTTGAAGCGGTGCACCTCGTCGATGAAGAGGATCGTGGCGCACCCGCGCTCGAAGCGCTCTTTCGCTTCCGCGAGCACCCGCCTGACTTCCGGCAAGCCCGACATCACCGCAGAAAGCGCCACGAACTCGGCGTCCGCGTAGCGGGCTATCAGCAATGCCAGGGTGGTCTTGCCGCAACCGGGAGGTCCCCAGAGGATCATCGAGTGCGGACGTCCCGACTCGATCGAGCGGCGCAGGGCGCTGTCCGCTGCCAGCAGCCGCCGCTGCCCGACCACGTCGCCGAGCGTTCGCGGGCGCATGCGCTCCG
>JBGTIG010000044.1:0-10103 GCA_041745755.1 Lysobacterales bacterium | reverse complement strand
CCCGATCCCAGCCGCCGTTGCAGACGGTAGCCCGCGATCAGGGGCAGCGCGGGTTCGGAGGGCGTCGGCGCTTCGCTCATGACAAACCGCAGCGAGTGGAGTCGGCGAGTTTACTTGCAGGTTCCCGGCGCAAGGTCCGCTCCCGGCCCCGGGCGCGGCGTTTGTTCAGCGACGTCCTGCGGGGGTCGGGCCCCGCAGCACCTTGCCTGCGGCACCCCGCGACGATCGGGACCGAAGTGCGACTGACCGCCGTCCGCTCACCATCCGCGCGGTTTCACCCGCCCCGCGAGCCCTCGGTCGCCGACGCGCCACGCGGCGGATAGACGTTGAGCCACCTGCGCAAGCTGCAAGCTTTCACCGCGGGAGCATCCTGTGTTGTCCGGCGCCGTTCAGAACAGCAGCGAGGCCATCTGGCGGCGATAGCGGGAGACGAGATCCGCATCGTCGATTACCGAGAAGGCGTCGAGCAGGAGTTTTCGGGGCAGGCCCTGGGCGTGCGAGCGATCGATGCGCAACATCTCCAGGAACTGCGTGAGCGCGCCTTCGGCCTCGTGCGTGACGAGCAGTCGAGCGCCGAGCAGATGCCTCGCAGAAAGGTCGCGGCCGTCTTCAGCGATGCGTTGCTCCAGCGCCTCGCGCGCCGGTGCTGTTTCGGCCAGCTTGACGAATTCGAGCCTGGTGCGAGCCCTGAGCGCGCGATCATCCTCGGCAAGGCTTGCCGGGAGCGCGTCGAGAATGCCCGAGGCTTCCGCGTTTTCTCCCGCCTCCAGCAACACGAGTGCGAGTTCCAGCTTGAGATCGTCCTGATCCGGCTGCGCGGCGATACGTGTGCGCAGATCGGCAATTCGTTCGCGTGGCGCAAGGGTGGGCGCCACTGGCTGCAGGCCGTCAGGCTCACGCGCCTCAGGCACCGCAGGCACGATGCCGTGCTGCGCAAGGAACTCGCGGATCGCGGCCTCGGGCAGCGCCCCGGGAAATCCATCGACGGGTTGACCGCCCTGACAGAGCACGAGTGTCGGTATGGAGCGGATCTGGAACGCCGCCGCCAGTTGCTGTTCGCTTTCGACATCGACCTTGGCCAGCAGGAACGCGCCGTGGTATTCGGCGGCCAGCTTCTCCAGCAGCGGACCAATCTGCTTGCAGGGTCCGCACCACTCCGCCCAGAAATCGACGAGCACGGGCGTCGTCAGCGAACGCTCGAGCACGTCTGCCTGGAAACCCGCTGTAGTGGCATCGAAGACGAACTTCGAGCGGCTGGCGGGGGGTGATGCCGGATCGATCAGCATGGGGTTAATCCGAGGGCCGAAGCCGGCAAGATGCGGCCGAAACCGGAGCACTCAACCGCGAGTCGGAAATCCGTTCGCCGGGCGGGGGATGTCCAGGCGTGCATCTCCGCAACTGTCCCGGTTGATCAGCGCCCGGGGGCCACGCGCTCCGCTATTACCGCCCTGAGTCCTCACCGAAGCGCAACTTCATCACGAGGATGCCGCCGGCCAGGACGAGGGTGATGATGTTGGAGACGATCATCGGCCAGGACCCGAGCAGCACGCCGTACGCGAACCAGAACCCGATCCCGATCGTGAAGACGGCATACATGCCGAGCGAGATGCTGCGGGTATCGCGCGAGCGCCAGGTCTTGATCGCCTGCGGCACGAAGGCGATGGTCGTCAGCGTCGCGGCGATGGATCCGACGAGATGGGTGATCGCCGTGGCCACGGGATCAGCGCCCGCGCCGCGCCGTCTGGCACGGCAATCGCGGACGGCCGTTGCGGGTCGGCTTCATGGCTGCTTGTGGATTACTCCGTCCTTCATGACGAAGTCGACTTCAAGCACCGCATCGATATTGGCGACAGGATCGCCCCGCATCGCCACCACGTCCGCGCGCTGTCCCGCCTCGATGGCTCCCTGATCGGTCACGCCCAGTACTTCTGCCGCGCGCACGGTAGCTGCCTGCAGCGCGACTGCGGGTGGCATGCCGGCCTCGACGAGATAGAGGAATTCACGCGCATTGTCGCCGTGCGGTCCGACGCCCATGTCCGTGCCGAAGGCGATCTTCACCCCCGCCTTGTACGCCGCAGCCGCGGTCTGCTGGATCTGGGCGCCGATGCGAGCGGCCTTCGGCCGCACGATATCCGGGAAGTAGCCCTCGATCCTGGCCTTCTCGGCGACAAAGCGCCCCGCGGAGATCGTCGGCACGTACCAGGTGCCCTTCTGTTTCATGAGGCGGAAGATTTCGTCGTCCATCATCGTGCCGTGCTCGATGCTGGTGACGCCGCCTTCGATGGCACGGCGCATGCCTTCCTTGCCGTGTGCATGGGCCGCGACCCGATAACCGTAGTCCTGGGCGGTGTCGACCACTGCGCGGATTTCCTCGATGGTGAATTGCGGCGCATCCGCGCTCTTGGCATAGCTCAGCACACCGCCGGTGGCAGTGATCTTGATGAGGTCGCTGCCCTCCTTGTAGCGCTGGCGAACTGCCTGGCGCGCGTCCGAGGGCGAGTTGATCACCCCTTCGGTGGGGCCGGGCGGTCCGAGCAGATGCGAGAGTTCGGCGTTGTAGCCGTTGGTGGGATCCGCGTGCCCGCCGGTGCTCGCGATCGACTTGCCCGCGGCGAAAATGCGCGGGCCGCGCACCGTGCCCGCATTGATCGCGTCGCGCAGGTGCGGCACCACGTCGCCGCCGAGGTCGCGGACGGTGGTGAAGCCCGCCATCAACGTTTTCTCGGCGTAGCCGACGCTGCGATACGCGTAATCGACCGGATCAAGCCGAAACCCCTCCGAGTAGCTGTTGGGATTGGACTCGCCCGCGAGATGTACGTGCAGGTCGGTCCAGCCGGGCGTGCAGGTGTGGCCGGCAAGATCGACGATCTCGGCTCCTTCGACCGCGGCCTTGCCGGGCAATACTTCGGCGATCCTGCCGTCGCGCACTACCACCGTACGCGCGTCGAGCACCCGTCCGGTGCGGGCGTCGAACAGCTTTTCGCAGTGCAGCGCCGTCACGCCCGCGGAGTAGGCGGGTTGGGCGAATGCCGCAAGCATCGCCAGGGCCAGGATTCGCATTCGACGGTGCCGGTATCGGGGAATGCGGATCATAGCCGCCTGCGCAAGCTGCGAGGAACTCCGCGCGCTGACCGGTGGGCCGCGTCAGACCCGGTCGTCGAGTCCCTTGACGCCCGCTTGGCGCGCGCAGTGCGCGCAACAGTAGAAAATGCCCTCGTGTTCGGCGCCGTGTCCGATCACCTTGCAGTGGCAGTGCGAGCAGCTCGGGGCCAGGGCGTGGATGGCGCACTCGAAACTGTCGAACGTGCCGCTTTCCTGACCGCGGGTGATGGTGAACGCCTTGTCGTAATCGTTGCCGCAGGTGTCGCAGCGCGCCATGGTCGATCTCCTTCGAAGCGGGTCCGCCCACCCTATTCCTTCGCCGCTGAACAAGGGCGGTGCCCTCGCCCGCCGGACCCGCCTCTCGTACGCGCGGCGCGCCCTGTGCGGAGGCGATCCGCGGGGCACTCGCGAAAAAGCCAGCCCATGCCCTGGCTTGCTGCACTGCGGTAGGCTGCGGGGCCGCCCGCAATATTCCATCGACGTGTCCGCAGAACTCCCCGCCTACAATCCGCAAGCCATCGAGTCCGCCGCGCAGGCGTACTGGGATCGCACGCGCGCATTCGAAGTGGTCGAAGACCCCTCGCGCGAGAAGTTCTACTGCCTGTCGATGCTGCCGTACCCGTCCGGCGCGCTGCACATGGGTCACGTGCGCAATTACACGATCGGCGACGTCATCGCGCGCCACCAGCGCATGCTCGGCAGGAACGTCCTGCAGCCGATGGGCTGGGACGCCTTCGGGCTGCCCGCGGAAAACGCCGCGATCCGGAACAACACCGCGCCGGCGCGCTGGACCTACGCCAACATCGAGCACATGCGCGCGCAATTCAAGGCGATGGGCTACGCGATCGACTGGTCGCGCGAGTTCGCCACCTGCAAGCCCGAGTACTACGTGCATGAGCAGCGCATGTTCGTGCGCCTGTTCGAGAAGGGACTCGTGTATCGCCGGAACGCCGTCGTCAACTGGGATCCGGTCGACCAGACCGTGCTCGCCAACGAGCAGGTGATCGACGGACGCGGCTGGCGTTCCGGCGCGCCGGTCGAGAAACGCGAGATCGCCCAATGGTTCCTCAGGATCACGGCCTACGCCGACGAACTGCTGCAGGGACTCGACGCGCTGCCCGGCTGGCCAGACGCGGTCAAGACGATGCAGCGCAACTGGATCGGGCGCAGTGAAGGACTCGAGATCGCATTCGACGTCGAGGGCGGCCGCGAGCCGCTGCGGGTATTCACCACGCGCCCGGACACGCTCATGGGCGTCACCTTTGTATCGATCGCACCAGAGCATCCGCTGGCCCGGGCCGCGGCGGAAGGCGATCCCGTACTCGCCACGCGCATCGGGGAGCTCGCGCAGGGCGGCGTTTCCGAGGCGGAGCGCGAGACGCAGGAAAAGCGCGGCGTCGATATCGGCCTCTTCGCCATCCATCCGATCACGGGCGAGCAGCTGCCGATCTTTGCCGCCAACTTCGTGCTGATGAGCTACGGCACCGGCGCCGTCATGGCCGTGCCGGGCCATGACGAACGCGACTGGGAATTCGCCCGCGCGCACGCATTGCCGATCCGGATGGTCGTGGTGCCGACGAGCGTTCGCGATGCGTTGGCGGAGATCTCGCTGCACGTCGGGGCTCGCGACGATCCGATGCAGAGCGCGCTCGGCAAGGCCCCCGCCCTGGACGTGATCGAAACCGGCGCCGCGGTCCAGATCGTGGAGGCATTCGAGCGATCCATCGCCGAGGACGGTGCCTACACCGAACGCGGGTGGCTGGTGAACTCGGGGGACTTCGACGGCCTGGATTTCCAGTCCGCGTTCGACGCGCTGGCCGCGCGCCTGCTGCGCGAGGGTCGCGGAACGCGACAGGTCAACTATCGGCTGCGCGACTGGGGCGTGTCGCGCCAGCGGTACTGGGGTTGCCCGATTCCCATGATCCGCTGCGCGCGGTGCGGCGATGTACCGGTGCCGGAAGACCAGCTGCCGGTGGTCCTGCCGGAGGACGTCGCCTTCTCGGGCGTGCGGTCGCCCCTGAAATCCGATCCCGAGTGGCGCAAGATCGCCTGTCCGGTCTGCGCAGGCCCGGCCGAACGCGAGACCGACACCTTCGATACATTCATGGAGTCGAGCTGGTACTACGCACGCTACACCTCACCCGGCGCGTCCACCATGATCGACGCGCGCGCCGACTACTGGCTGCCGGTCGATCGCTACATCGGCGGGATCGAGCACGCCATCCTGCACCTGCTGTATTTCCGCTTCTACCACCGCCTGTTGCGCGACGCAGGCATGGTGTCGTCGGACGAGCCCGCGACCAATCTTCTCTGCCAGGGGATGGTGATCGCCGAGACCTTCTATCGAGAGGTTGAGAGCCGCGGCGCCGATGGTGCCCTCATCACCGAGCGCCTGTGGATCAACCCGGACGACGTCGAGGTCGAGCGCGACGAGCGGGGACGAATCGTGGGCGCGACCGAACGCGCCAGCGGCGAGCGCTTGACCGTGGGCGGCATCGAGAAGATGTCGAAATCGCGGAACAATGGGGTCGATCCCCTGGCCATGGTCGAACGCTTCGGCGCCGATACGGTGCGGCTGTTTTCGATGTTCGCCGCGCCTCCCGAGCAGAGCCTGGAATGGAGCGAGGCCGGCGTCGAGGGAATGAGCCGATTCCTGCGGCGGCTGTGGCGCGAAGCGCACGCGGTCGTCGCGCATGGCGCCGCGGGCAGGCCGGATTCGGAAGCAGTCGAGCTCGACGTCGCAGGGTCGGAGCTGCGCCGGCAGCTGCACGAAACCATCGACAAGGTCAGGGACGATTACGCGCGGCGCCTGAGCTTCAATACCGCCATCGCAGCGCTGATGGAACTTCTGAATGCGTTGACGCGCTTTCGCGCCGATAGCGCAGCCGCGCACGCACTGCGGCTGGAAGTGCTCGAGGCCATGACACTGATGCTGAATCCCATCACGCCGCACTTCGCGCACGCTCTCTGGCAGGCGCTGGGGCACTCCGAAATGCTGGTGGATGCGCAGGCCTTTCCCGTCGCGGATCGGGCCGCGCTCGAGCGGTCGAGCGTGACGCTCGCGGTGCAGGTCAACGGCAAGTTGCGCGGAACACTCGAGGTTGCGGTCGACGCGCCCAGGGAAGCAATCGAAGCCATGGCGCTCGCGGACGCGAATGTGATCCGCCATCTTGCGGGGCTCGAGGTCCGCAAGGTGATCGTGGTACCCGGCAGAATCGTCAACATCGTCGCCAGCGGGGAGGCTGGGCGATAGGGAACCTCTGAACAAGGTTCGGAGGTTCCGCGATACAGGGACGTATCGCCACGAATCAATCGATAAGCGATTGATTCGTGGGAGCCGGGTTCGGACCTGCGCCGAACCCGGCGCCGGTCTGGCAAGTCAGGATGACTTGATCAGAACTTCCTTGGTTGCGCTCGAGGTGAAGCCCCGAAGGCAACGCCCCGCTGATGGAGCGATGCGTTCGCAGGCCGGGCGACGCGAAGCGTGGTCCATTCACCTGGAGCGTACCCGGGTGGCGCGACCTGGCGAAATGTTCGGGCTAGAATCGCTGCCTGCCTGTCCCTGCCATTGCAGGCGTCCGCCCCCGCTTTCCGGTTCTCGTCTTTCGCCCCGGAGGAAGCCCGGATTTTCCGCTCTGCTCAAGGACATCGGTGAAATCGATGCGTGCATTCCGCGTACTTGCTGCGCTTGTCGTCATTCTCCCGCTGGCGGGGTGCGGCTTCAGCCTGCGCGAGGACGTACAACTCCCGCCTGCGCTGCGCACGCTCAAACTCGACGTGGCCGATCCGTTCTCGCCGCTGGAACGCGACCTTTCCGCCGCCCTCATGCGGTCGGGTGCGGTCATCACCGCACGTCCCGAGGCGCCGCGAATCTCGATCCCGGTAAATGCGCTGTCGACGCAGGTGCAGAGTATCGGCGAGACGGCGCGCGTCACCGAATACGTGGTGCGATACCGCGTGGAGCTGCAGGTGTTCGCCGGCGACGGCAGCGAGCTGCTTCCGCGCACGGTGATCGAGCTCGATCGTGACTTTACTTTCGATGAAACCCAGGCACTCGGAGCCGCGGCCGAGGAAGAGCTGCTGCGCAAGGAGCTCCAGCGCGAAATGGTACGGGCGATCCTGCAGCGCATCGCGCTGATCGGCTGACCTGCCGGCCATGGCGATGCGCCACGAGCAACTCACCGCGCACCTGGCCGGCAATGTGCTCGCGCCGGTCTATCTGATTGGCGGGGCGGAGCCGCTGTTCGCGATCGAGGCGACGGACGCGATCCGCGCGCGCGCGCGCACGCTCGGCTTCGACGAGCGCGAGGTACTCGATGCAGGCGCAACGGGTTTCGACTGGTCCGAACTCGAGCGATGCGGCGCGAGCCCGTCCCTGTTTTCGCAGCGACGCATCATCGAGGTGCGCCTGCCCACGGGACGGCCCGGCAGGGAAGGCGCCGCCGCGATCGCGGGATGGTGTGGCGCGCCACCGCCAGACACCCTGTTGCTGATCGCGACCAGCGAGTGGAGCCGCAAGCACGAGGGCACGTGGGTTGCAGCCGTCGAGAAGGTCGGTGTCGTTTTGCCGCTCTGGCCACTCGCGGTGACCGAACTGCCGGGCTGGATACGCGATCGTGCCGCTCGGCACCGACTGCGCTTCGATTTCGACGCCTGCCAGATGCTCGCTGCCAGGATCGAGGGCAACCTGCTCGCCGCCGCGCAGGAAATCGACAAGCTGGCGTTGCTCGCGGCGGATCGCGCCGCGCTCGAGGATCGCGACGGGGCAGGCCCATTGAAGATCGATGCGGCGACGCTCGACGAACTTGTCGCGGATCATGCGCGGTTCGATGTTTTCGGTCTGGCAGACGCCGCGCTGGCCGGCGACGGAGCGCGCGCGCTGCGCATGGTTGCCGGTCTCGCAGCGGAGGGTACGCACGCCGCCGAACTGCTGGGGGGGCTGGTGTTCCAGTTCGACACCTTGCTGCGCGTGGCGCAGGCGATCGCCGGCGGCAAGCAAACGACTGCGGCGCTGCGGGCCGAACGCCTCTGGCAGAGCCGCGAAGCGGGATTTCGCGCGGCCCTGGCGCGGGGCGATGCGGATTTCTGGGAGGCGCGACTGGCGGAGCTAGGCCAGATCGACGCCATCGCGAAAGGGCGTGGCGACGGCAATGCGCTGCGGGAGCTTGAACGCTGGATCGTGCGCGTCTGCGTGCCCGCGTCCGCGGCTGCACTCGCCCTCGCCGCCGCGTGAGCTGCGGGCGTCCCGACACTCGACCATTCACGCAGACGGGAGTACGCAAATGACTCATAAAGGCAGTTGCCATTGCGGGCAGATCACCTTCGAAGTCCAGGGCGATCTGCAATCCGCGATGGAATGCAATTGTTCGCATTGCAGTCGCAAGGGCTACCTGCTCTGGTTCGTGCCGGCGTCCGATCTGGCGTTCGAGTCCGCAGGGTCATCACTCTCGACGTATACGTTCAACAAGCACGTCATCCAGCATCACTTCTGTGCGAATTGCGGCTGTGCTCCGTTCGGATTCGGCGAGACGGGCGGCACCCGCATGGCAGCCGTGAACGTCCGCTGCGTCGAAGGCCTTGACCTGTCGAGCCTCGAACGCGAACTTGTCGACGGGCGGTCCTATTGAGCGCCCGCAGGGGCGGCGACGCGCAATTTCCGCTTGCGCTGCTGGGCGGAAGTTTCGACCCGGTGCATCACGGTCACTTGCGCATGGCGCTCGAAGCCGCGCACCTGTTGCGCGCCGGAGTGCATCTGCTGCCGAGTGGAACGCCTCCGCACAGGGCGGCTGCGCGTGCCTCCGCACTGCATCGCGCTGCGATGCTGGCGGCGGCACTCGGGCAGACGGGCGCTGGGCGTTCGCCAACGCCCGGCGGCATCCTGCTCGACCGCCGCGAGCTCGAGCGCGAAGACCCCTGCTATGCCGTCGACACGCTGCGCGAAGTGCGAGCGGAAATCGGCTCGCAGCGACCGCTGGTGCTGCTGATGGGGCAGGACCAGTTCGCAGCGCTGGAGACATGGCGGGACTGGCAGCGACTGTTCGAGCTCGCACACATCGGCGTGATCGCCCGAGCGGGGACTTCGACGGATGTCGCGCCGGTCGTTGCCGGTTTCGTTGCATCCAGATGGACCCGGGACGCCGGAGAACTGGCGGAGCGTTCATCCGGCAATGTCATTCTCCTCGCGACCACCGCGCTCGACATCTCTTCGAGCCGCATTCGCGCCGATCTGGCCGCGGGGCGCTCCCCGCGATGGCTGCTGCCCGATGTCGTGCTCGAGTACATCCACCGGCACGACCTTTATCGGACCGGGACGTCCTCAGTCCAGGCGGCTCCGGAGCCGCCCGGCACCTGAGCGTGGAACGCCGTCGCTGCGCATCGGGGACGTGCGTGACGCAGCCGGGCTATACTCGACCGCATTCGTCACGGAGGCCGCCGCACCCTTGAACAATCGCACCTCGAAGGCGCCCCTCGACCCGCCCTCCACACCTGTCGACGCATCCCGCAACGCGCGTTCGCGCGATACCGCACTTCGTCGCGAATCCTCCCTGCACATCGATGGCCCCGAATCCTCCGGGCGCTCCACTCCGTCGAGATTGCCCGCGCACGTGGCGCGCTCGCGCGACACGGTGCTTGCCGCGATTGAAGACATGAAGGGCAAGGAGGTCATCGTCATCGATATCCGCGACAAGGCCTCGTTCGCGGATCTACTGATCATCGCGAGCGGCACTTCGACGCGCCATGTGCGGTCGATCGCCGAGGAAGTGGCCAGTCAATCGAAGGCCAAGGGTCTGGCGCCGATCGGCGTCGAGGGCGAGCGTGAGGGCGAGTGGGTCCTGGTCGATCTCGCCGACATCGTGGTGCACCTCATGCTGCCGCGCGTGCGCGAGTTCTACGGTCTCGAGAGGCTCTGGCAGGTGGGCGACGCCGATGACGTCGGCGCCGAGGCATTCGCCGCCGCGCACGGTTGAGCCGGAGCCCGGTCGCAGGTGCGTCTTCGACTG
>JBGTIG010000043.1:0-4024 GCA_041745755.1 Lysobacterales bacterium | reverse complement strand
TGGCTGGCCGGGACCCGCCGGCGGCGCGACCACGTCCCACGCGCGCCAGAGCGCGGTCATGCGCAGTACCGGCTCGCGCAGCTTGCCGAAGCCGGCGCCCGGCACGGTGTTGCGGGCATCGGGATCGAGCAGGATGGCGCGGATCACCGAACCTAGATCGCCGCGCTCTCCGCTGCCGTTGTCGTTGAAGACGGAAGCGATGCGGGAGATGTACGCGGGCGAAGGGCTGCTGGTGACGAACCGCTGGATCAGTTGCCTCGAAATGAAGGGCGCGACGTTGGCGTGGGCGTGAATGATGTTGAGCATGTCGCCGACGTCGATGCCGCACATCTGACCGGCGGGCAGCACCGCGTCCGCGAGCACCGTCTTGGCGCCGACATCGTGGGAACTCTGGATGCAGGTCATCGGCAGGTAACCGGCCGGAGGAGCATTGCTGCCGTTGAAAATGTTCGTGGCGTTGGAATAGTTGAATCCCGTGAACACCTTGGCCATCTCCGACACGGTGGACTGGTCGTAGGTGGGCACGGGCTGGCCGGCGATCAGGATCGGACTGAAATCGGGATTGCGTTCCACTAGTCCGATCGAGAAGAGTTGCATCACTTCCCGCGCGTAGTTCTCGTCGGGCAGCTGCGTTCCCTGCGCCTTCTTGTTGCGGAAGTGACTCAGGTACTTGCCCATGGTCGGGCTGAAGGTCACGTCGTTGAGGAGCGCCCGGTAGTTGCCAACGCCGCCGCGTGCGAGCAGGTCCCAGTACTCGGACATCTGGATGATGTCCTCGTTGATCGCCCCGCTGACATCGGAAACCACGAAGATCTGGCTGAGCGCCCAGGCCATGCGCTGGCGAAGCTGGTCCGGACCATACGCGGCCGTGTGATAGAAGCGGTCGACGCGGTCGCGCTGCGCGAGCTCCTCGTTCGGGCCCGGAGGATTGGCGAGAAGCGCGGCATTGAGCGCTTCCATGTGCGGTCGCGCCGCCGTGATCGGCATCGACAGCTGGCGATCGATCCAGAGCAGGTAACCGAGTTGGCGTACCAGGGCGATCTCGCTGGTGGTGGGACCAAACGTTGCCTGCGTGAGAAAACGGGCGGCTTCGGCATCGTCCGCGGGAGCGTCCTCCGGCGCGAGTTCCTCGAACGAGGCGCGAAACAGCGTGTCGTGTATGGCGGCCGTGGCGAGCGCCGGTGCGAAAAGAGCGGTGACGACGAACAGGATGCGTACGACCCGTGGTGACATGACGACTTTCCCCTGGCTCTGGGATGGGGTGTCGACGCCGGTCGCTCCCGACAGCTCGCGAGAAACGATCGTCGTCGCGCGTTCCCGAGGCAAACTACGCCTGTAACCACGAGGCACGGCCGCCATCGACGCAGCGTCAGCGACCGTCCATCGCCTGTTGCCGACAGCCGCGAACAACGCGCAGACGAACGATCGGCTGACAGGAACTTCCCTTGCGGGCAAAAAAAAACCAGCCGCCCGAAGGCGGCTGGTCGAGATCCCGATGTCGCGGCCGCTGGCCGCTCAAGCGCTACTTCTTGGGATTCGCGTCGTCGTCCATCTCGGTGGCCGCGGCCTCGGCAGCAGCCTCGGCGGCATCGGCAGCCTGCATGGCCTCTTCTTTAACCTCAGCGGAGGCATCGTGCATGGCGGCTGCGGCCTCGCTGGCGGCGGCATCGGCTTCTGCAGCTGCCGCGTCACCCGTGGCCTCGGCCGCGTTGCCCATCGCATCAACGGCGTCGCCCATCGCGCTCTGTGCGGCGTCCTGCGCGACGTCAGCTTCTGCTTCCTCTACTGCCGCTTCAGCCTGTTCGCCCGCAGCTTCTGCTTCCGCGGCGTCGGCCTGCGCGGCGTCGGTCGCCGGGCGGTCGCAGGCTGCGAGCGCGGTGGCCATGGCGGCGATGAGTGCAATCTGTTTGAAATTCATGTGCATGCTCCTTGGAAAAGGGTGACCCGGTTCTGGTTGCGGACGATGATCGCCGCACTCCCCATCTGCCAGAGCGCCTAGCTTACGCAGTGGCCCTGTGAATGGAAGTGCGCCGAAGCCGGCCGTTCAGGACCGCCTGGAGGAAAGAGGGATCCTTCCTGTGGAACGCAAACGGGGGCAGGGCGGGAAGCGGGGTGCGATTAATTCCGGTGTCAGAAATAAGCCATGTTTCGAACAGGGAATGGGCTTCCGGAATCGAGGGTTTCATAACATCCAGACCATTACCCCAAAAGTGCGAATCCCGGAACCTCCGGCAGTTTGTCCTGTTCGGCCGCTGCATTGCGCGAATCCGCTTTCGCTGCAGCCAAGAAAAAAGGCGCACCGAAGTGCGCCTTTTTTGAACACGGAATCCTTGCGGATCCGTGCTGCTGACTCAGTCAGCGATTTCGGCGTCGTTGCCAGCGGCTTCCGCACGATCTTCCGAATCTTCGGCGGCATCGGCATGTGCGTCGGCAGCTTCTTCGGTCGGTGCCATCGCAGCGGCCGAGGCCTGATCTGCGGCCATGGCTGCGGCGTCAGCAGCCTGCTGGGCTGCGGCCTGGGCGGCCATCGCCTCGGCGGCGTCGTCGGCAGTTCCCGACATCGCGGCTTCGGATGAAGCCTCGGCGGCGTCGGCTGAAGCTTCGGTGGATTCGGCAGCGGCGTCGGTCGCAGCTTCCTGCGCCTGTTCGGCGTTGTCCTGACACGCGGCCAGGGCCAGAGCCATCGCGGCCGCGAGGGCCAGTTTCTGCAGATTCATAAGTGCAATCTCCTGTGTGAAAAAAACCGGGGATCACTTGAACCCGGCGTTGACTGGAACAGCATCGATGGCACCACCGTTACCGGTGGACCAGCGCGAGGCGGAGCTTACACAAGTTCAATCGCCAGCGCAGTCGCCTCGCCACCCCCGATGCAGAGTGACGCTACTCCCCGCCTGCCCCCTTTTTGGCGCAGGGCATTCAGCAAGGTGACGACAATTCTCGCACCTGAAGCGCCGATCGGGTGGCCCAGCGCGCACGCACCCCCGAATACGTTCAGCTTCTCGTGGGGAACGCCCAATTCGCGCATCGGCGCCATGGCCACGCACGCGAAGGCCTCGTTGATCTCGAACAGATCAACGTCCTCGACTTTCCACGAGATTTGCTCGAGCAGCCGCCTGACCGCGTGCACCGGAGCGGTGGTGAACCATTCCGGCTCGTGCGCGTGGCCGATATGGCCCACGATGCGCGCGATCGGCTTGAGCCCCGCTGCCGAAGCGGCTGCGGATGTCGTCAGCACCAACGCCGCCGCGCCGTCGGAGATCTTCGACGACGATGCGGCCGTGATGGTCCCGTCGCTCTTGAAGGCAGGCCGGAGCGACGCGATCTTGCCGAGGTCGCAGCGCGCGGGCTCCTCATCGGTGTCGAAGACCGTGTCGCCCTTGCGGACCTTGACCGTGACGGCCGCGATCTCGTCCTTGATGGCGCCCGCCTTCTGTGCGGCCAGCGCACGCGTGACGCTGGCAGTCGCGAAGGCATCCTGCTCCTCGCGGCTCATGTCGTATTTGGCTGCGCACTGTTCGCCGAATACTCCCATGGCCTTGCCGTCATAGGGATTGGTCAGGCCGTCCCACGCCATGTGATCGAGGAGTTGGCCGTCGCCGAAGCGGATGCCGCTGCGGGAACCCATGACCAGGTGCGGAGCGTTGGTCATGCTTTCCATGCCGCCGGCCACCACGAACTGCGCGTGACCGACCTTGAGGGAATCATGCGCGAACATGATCGCCTGCATCCCCGAACCGCATACCTTGCTGATCGTGCTGCAGGTGGCGGATATCGGGACCCCCGCGCCGATCGCCGCCTGCCGCGCAGGCGCCTGGCCGAGCCCTGCCGACAGGACGCAGCCCATGTAGACCTGCTGGACCTGATCGGCACCGAGACCCGATTGTTCGAGAGCGGCGCTGATCGCCGCAGAGCCGAGCGCGGTAGCCGGCACGCCGGTGAACTGGCCGAGCATCGATCCGATGGCGGTGCGCTTGGCACCGATGATGACGACGTCGCTCACTTGTGTCTCCAGATGCGCGGAGTG
>JBGTIG010000042.1:0-3216 GCA_041745755.1 Lysobacterales bacterium | reverse complement strand
CGCGGAGCCGGGGCCGCGCTGGGTGGGCCGCGCGAGTTACCTGCGCCGGTTGCCGCTGCAGTGGCCGCCCTGCGGCGAAGAATGCTGCTGGTCATCCTGGTCTACGCGACGGGTGTGCTGGTGATCGGCGCATTCAACGCGATGCACGGCGGCGAGGCGCGATTCCTCGTGGCAGGCCTCACCGTGCACTTTGCCTTGCTGGCACCGATGGTGGCGGCCATTGCCGCCCGCGCGAGGCTCGCGAGCGCGGACGATTCCACCGAGGATCCGGCAAGAGAAATCTTGCCAGCCGCGTCAGGTCGGCTGCAGGCGCGCGTGGCGCAGGCGCTCGCGGTGCTGTCGCCGCTGATCCTGCTCGCGCTCGCGCAGGTCGCGCTTAGGGTCTTTGCGGGTCTCAACGCATTGGCGGCGCTGAACGACACGGGGGCGTGGATACTGTTCGCGACAGCCGCCTTCGCCGCGCTCCTGCTGGGCTTTCGCTGGCGGTCGCGACGCGACGGATTCGCCGCAGGCTGGGTGCGTGTCGCCACTATGGGCTGCAGCACGCTCGGCGCCCAGCTGCGTAACCTGTTAGCTGCACTTCCTCCCCACCGCGCCTGAGCCAGCGACTTCCGTATGGCCGTGCGCGCTCGCCTTTGCCTTGCCTTGGCTAGGAAGGGAGCGGTGATCACCACTTCATTGCGGAGAACAATCGTCGTTGGACACGGTGGGCTTCCGGTCGGACTGGCGAGCACAACGCGCGTGAGTAGCGACCGCCTGTGGCGGTTTGCAAAGGGTATGTACCGCGCCTATTCTGGGAATCTGGCCGAGCACCAGCATTTCAGGGATCGAACCATGCCGAATCGCTATCGCCGCAACCAGCCTTTCTCGCCGCTTTTCGCGCGTGTTGTGTCTATCGCGGCGCTCCTCGCCGTCCACGCGGCGGTCGCCCAGGTGCCCAAGCCGCTCGCCCTGCCGAACATGCCACTCCGAAACAGCGGCACCGTCTACGAGGGCGAGACACTCCCTGATGGGCATCGCATCATCTACGGCAATTTCAAGTGGGTGTTCGGCGAACCTACCACCTCGCCACTGCAGCGGTTGCTCCCCGACGGTCGACTTGATCGTGCGTGGCAACCCCCTGTGCTCGGGGACTACATCGCCGATATCTCCGCTGATGTCGATGGCAACGTTTATGCACTGGTCGAAAACCGCATCGTAAAACTGTCGACGACCGACGGCAGCATCGTTGACGCGTTCCAGGCAACCGCCTCCGCCATCGGCGCGATCGAAGTGCGCGGGGGGTTCTTGTATGCGACGGGGGACTGGCAACTTCCGGGAGGCGGCACCGCCAATCTGGTGAAACTTTCGTTGGAATCGGGTATCGCCGACCCAAACTATTCCCCAAGCTTGAGCTCCTGGCGGCGAAGCTTCGCCTTCGACCCGCAGGGGCGTGCTTACGTCGAGATCGAGACCGGCTTCCGGCGCGTGCTGCAGGATGGAACGGTCGATACCTCGTGGAATGGGCCGTACGCAGGTTCTGTGCGCGTGATCACCGCGTCTGACCAGGCGCTGTTCGTTGCAGTGGCGGGTCAGTTCGGTGAAGAGCGGATCATCCGCAAGCTCGCTGCGACCGATGGCGCAATCGATGAGGGCTTCAACGCAACGGCTTTGGGTGAGGTCTACACCCTCTACGCGGACACCGGCGGTGGCGTCTGGGTCGGCGGCTGGGTAAGGGCTGTCGACGGCGTTGCCTTGAATGCCAACGGGCTTGCTCGGCTGACCCCGACGGGGAATCTCGACACCACGAACACGCCGGATTGCCGCTGTTCGATCTACGACATCGAAGCGGGTAGCGTGCCGCAGTCCATCGACCTTTACGGTGCCATGGACACCGTGGGTGTCGGATTGCGCATGGGATTGGCGCGCATTTCCGAGCAGGGATTCCTGTTGCCGGACGCGGGCAGCATCGAATCGCCCGGAACCGCCCGGTCTATGGTCCGACAAAGCGATGGACGCGTGCTTGTGGGCGGATACTTCGCCAAGGTGGGTTCGCACGCAACGCGCAACGTGGCCCGCTTCCTACCGGACGGGTCGCTGGATCGGGGGTTTTCGTCGAATGCCCGGAGCGCCGGGCATGCATTGGCGGTCAGCCCGCTCGACGGCTCCATCTTCGTCGGTGGTTACGGATCCGGTGGCTTGGACAAGTTGCGTCCGGACAGCGGCGTGGTGGTGTCGGAATGGACTGCATCAGGCGGTTACATCGTCAACGATCTGGTCGCGTTGCCTGACGGCTTTCTCTACGTCACCGGCACCAACAACTTTCCTCCGGTAAACGGCGGTCCGCCCTTGAACCTGGGCCGTGTGCTGCAAGCCGGAGCGGGCGGACACGATGCCACCTGGGCGCCTCAACCGCAGCCAGGTTTCGGGCGGCGCTTGATCACAGATGGGCAAGGGTCCCTGTATCTCGCGCACGGAACGATCGTCTCGAAATACGATGTCGGATCGGGTGCCCGAGTCTGGAACACGCCGATGGGGTCCAGCACCTACGGTCTGGCGCTCAGCGGCAATCGGCTTTTCGTCAGTGGAGCGTTCTGCCTGCCGAGCCTCCAGGTGCCTCCGGCCGAGCGGCGCTGCGGCGTCGTGCGTCTAGATGTCGCGAATGGATCGCTCGACGACACCTGGAACTTTCCGCCCGCCCAGGCAGAACCGGATCGCTATTTCCAAGGTATGGAGGTGGCCGCCGCTCCCAGCGGCGAAGTCATCGTAGCCGGCTATTACTACGACATCGACACCGAAGCGGCGGAAGGATTCCTGTGGCGCGCGGATGCCGCAGGCTCCGGCGTTCCGCTGCCGGGGTGGCGGCCGCAAGCCACCTCCGCGACTGCGGTGCTCGCTGACGAGCCGAACCGCATCTGGCTTGCCGGACGTTTCGAACAAGTCAGCGGCGTCGATCGCGTCGGGGTGGCGGCAGTGCCGATCGACGGACCGGACCCAATCGTTTTCGTCGACGGGTACGAGTAGCGCGGGGTCAGCCCCAGCGGCGGAGCACAGCTCCGCTCCAAAGGAGCGCGTTGAAGAGCCGAGGTGTGCCCGGCCGCGTCAGCGCTTCATGGCCTGGAAGAACTCGTCATTGGACTTGGTGTTCTTCATCTTGTCGAGCATGAACTCCATCGCGGAGAGCTCGTCCATCGGATGCAGGAGCTTGCGCAGGATCCAGATGCGCTGCAGGCGGTC
>JBGTIG010000041.1:0-1928 GCA_041745755.1 Lysobacterales bacterium | reverse complement strand
CGCGTCATGCGAGAGCATGCCATCGCCGTGCAGCTGCCGGAGCTCAATGAGCGGCCCATCGTGCTGGACACCTGCGGCACCGGCGGAGACGTCAAGGGCACCTTCAACATCTCCACCTGCGCCGCGATCATGGTCGCGGCGTGCAATGACTCGCTCCGCCAGGACGGCAAGCCGCGCGTGCTGGTGGTCAAGCACGGCAATCGGTCGATCACCAGTTCCAGCGGCAGCGCGGATGTGCTTGAAGCGCTGGGCGCGCGCATCGACCTCACACCGCCGCAGGTCGCGCAATGCATCGAGGAGACCGGGATCGGCTTCATGTTCGCGCCCAACCACCATCCCGCGATGAAGCACGTCGCGGCGGTGCGTCGCGAGCTGGGCGTGCGCACGATCTTCAACATCCTCGGCCCGCTCACGAATCCCGCCGGTGCGCCGCACATCCTGATGGGCGTGTTCCATCCCGACCTCGTCGGCATCCAGGTGCGCGTGCTCGAACGACTCGGCGCGACGCACGCGCTGGTGGTGTGGGGGCGCGACGGCATGGACGAGATCACGCTCGGCGGCGCGACCCTGGTGGGCGAGCTGCGCGACGGCACGATCCGCGAGTACGAGATCCATCCCGAGGATTTCGGGTTTGCCATGACTGCCAGCCGCAACTTCGCGGTTGCGGACGCGACGGAATCGCGCGAGCTGCTGCAGGAGGCGCTCGAGAACCGAGCGGGACCCGCACGCGACATCGTGGTGTTCAATGCCGCCGCAGCGCTGTATGCGAGCGACGTGGCCGACTCGATCGCCGACGGCGTCGTACGCGCGCGCGAGGCGATCGCCAGCGGCGCGGCGCGCGCCAAACTCACTGAGTTCGTGGTGGCAACCCGGCGCGCTGGGAACGTGCCAGGCTGACCTTTTCTCGCGGAGATCGGGTCTGACACGGCGTGCGCATGGGCGTAGGATGGGTCGACGCGCTGGTCGCTCGTCGTCGAGGGCAAGTCCAACTGGCGTTTTAGCGGTGCTTGCCGTGAAGGCCTGACGCCGGGCGCAATGGCGCCGAACCGTCACGAACACTCTCAACCGGGGGAATCCAATGAAGAGAAACACATACAAGCTCGCAGCACTTGCGTTCACGCTGGCTTTCGCATCCCTGCCGGGCGCGGTTGTGGCGCAGGACGCCAACGAAATCATGTCGCTCGCCCGCGCGCAGTGGGCCGCCGAAGACGCCAGCAAGCCGATCTCCGAAGCCTGGACCGCGGTCGCGGACGACTACACCGAGTTCAATCCGGTCGTGCCCGTGCTGGTCGAAGGCAAGGCGCTGAGCGGCCGGTTCTATGAAGCGAGCCGTCAAAGTGGCGACACCGGCATGGTTTCGGAGATGCTCAATCCGCACGTGCAGTTCTACGGTGATACGGCGATCCTCTCCTACAACTTCGCCGGGGTGACGAAGGACAAGGAGGGCAAGATGAGCCCGAACCTCGCCAAGTCGACGCGTGTGTATGTGAAGCAGGGGGGCAAGTGGATGCTGGTCCACGCCAACTTCGCGCCGGTGACCGTTCCGGACTGAAAGCGCGGAACTGCATTGCTCGCCTCGGAGTATTAGTCCGGGGCGAGCCGCGGACCGCCAGTCGTGGGAGGCGTCCGGACGGCGCGAATCCCGCGCGAATCCCGCAATGAACTAGGATGCGCGCCTGCTGCCGCAGGCGCCAGGCCGCTCGCATGGTTTTTCCCTCAGCATTCGTTGCGTACGCGTTGGTCGAGCGCGAACCGCCGTACCCTGCGGAGGCGAACTTCGCCTTGCGGCGCGCACGGCGTGAGCAACCGCCGCGAGCACGACGCGGACGCGGTGCGCAGAGTCGAATTGGCTGCGCGACAGCCTGGCTTTCCCGGCGCCACCCCGGCGCGCGGCGCGGACGGCTCGAACCCGACTGCGGGTCACTGGT
>JBGTIG010000040.1:0-2254 GCA_041745755.1 Lysobacterales bacterium | reverse complement strand
GCGGCGGTGCGGGCGCTCGATCTCGCCAGCGGCAATCCCGGTGAGGCGTTCGAGCTCGTGCTCGGCAACGTGGCGGTCGAGGCCGTGCTCGACGAGTTGCTGTCGGTGAAGCGTGGGCGCGCCAGTGCCGTTTCGGTGGCAAGGCGCTGGCTGGGAGACGACGCGGCGCCGCTGCGTCTCGCCGCTGTCTCGCAGTGGTTGCGGCTTGCGATGTTCGCGCGGGCCGGAAGCACCGGCGAGGCGGATGCCCGCCTGCAGGACTTGACCGAAGGCCTCGATGTGGCGCAGCTTAGTCATCGAGTCGATCAACTGGGTCGCCTGCGCTCGCGTTTGCAGGCTCCCCTGCGGCACGAACTTCTGGTGCTGCACTGGTTGCGTCAATGGAAGCCGCGCGTCGACCACGCGCGAAACTCGCGATCGAGGAGACACGCATGAGTTCCACCGCCGGAGGTATGCCGCGCCAGGGCATCCTGTCGCTTTCGATCAAGGACAAGGGAGCGCTGTACAACGCTTACATGCCGTTCGTGATCGGAGGGGGCCTGTTCGTACCGACCGCCAAGCGCTACCAGCTCGGCGATGAGGTGTTCCTGCTGCTCTCGCTCATGACTGACAAGGATCGGTTGCCGGTCGCCGGCAAGGTGATCTGGGTGACGCCCCCCGGTGCCCAGGGCAATCGCACCGCAGGCATCGGCGTCCAGTTCAATTCTGCGTCTGACGGCGAGACCGCCAAGGGCAAGATCGAGGGAATTCTGGCCGGTGCGCTCAGCGCGGACCGGTTGACGCACACGATGTAAAGGCGGGACCCGGATCCACGGGGGGTAATTCCCCGGATTCGTGCCGCGGCGCGACGCCGGGGAAGGGATTCGGAATGGCAGGCGGTGACGCGACTCTGGCGCTGTCCGACCCTGGCCCCCCGATACAGCTGAAGATTTCTGCGGCGCGCACCGCTTCGGCCAGTGCGAAGGAACAGGGAGAATCTGGATGATCGGTTGGCGATTGCGTCCCGGGATCAGTGCTCGCAAGAGGCTGCGCTCGTGATACGCGTGCTGCTGGTGGACGATCACGCCATGGTGCTTGCGGGGCTCAGGCTGATTCTCGAGAAGGCCAGCGATATCGAGATCGTCGGCGAGGCGGAGTCTGGTGAAGCAGGGATCGCTCTGGCGCGTCAGTTGACACCCGACGTGATCCTGATGGACGTGCAGATGCCGGGCATTTCCGGGCTGGAAGCCGCGCAGCGAATCCTGCGCCGACAGCCGAGGGCACGCATTCTTGCGGTGACCGCGCGGGGCGACGAATTGTTCGCCCGGCGGATGATCGAGGCCGGAGCGGCGGGCTACGTCACCAAGGCGTGCCCGCAGGAAGAATTGCTGACGGCGGTGCACCAGGTCTCCCGTGGCCAGCGCTATCTCAGCGTCGATGTGGCGCGCGCCCTGGCCTTGCGGGCATTCGACCAGACCGGTGCTTCGCCATTCGAACGGCTGACGCCGCGAGAGTTGGAGGTCGCCATCCTGATCGCCAACGGCGAGTCCATGCCGCGCATCGCCACTCGTCTCAACATCACGCCCAAGACGGTGGCTTCCCACAAGTACCGCGTCTTCGAGAAACTCGGTGTCGACAACGACGTCGCACTGACGCGGCTGGCCCTGCAGCACGGGGTGGTCGATCCGCGCAGCTAGGGAAGGCCTGATCAAGTCATCCTGACTTGCCAGACCGGGGCCGAGTTCGGCGCAGGTCCGAACCCGGCTCCCACGAATCAATCGCCTGTCGATTGATTCGTGGCGATGCGTCCCTGTATCGCGCAACCTCCGAACCTTGTTCAGAGGTTCCCTGGAGGCTGGGCGGCGGACGCCTTCCGCGCTGGCACCGACCCGTCGACGACTGCGGAGCCTGATCGAACCCGCCAGCCGCCTGGAGCCGTACGCTTCGTCGGGTCAGTTCCGGCGGCCCTCGCCATCGCGATCACGCCTCGAACCTTTCCACCGCCCGGATAAGGGGGGAGTGCCGGGGTGCCGGGCGCGGCCCGGAGAAGTCCACCGGGCGGCTCCGGGCCCCCGGGGCTCGGGGACCCGGCACTTTTGCATTCAGCGAAATTTCCGGTATGGTGCGCCCACTGTGTTTGCATGGGTCACTGTGAATCGTGACCCGATGCGGTAGATCTACGATCCGCTTCATCGTCACATCGCTTTCTCCTTGCAAATCAGTCTCGATGGCGAGGGTTCGTCATCGCGTATCGTTTTCAACTGTTTCAAGGAGT
>JBGTIG010000039.1:0-1785 GCA_041745755.1 Lysobacterales bacterium | reverse complement strand
CGTAGGCGCCGGCTCCGCTGCGTTCGGGTCAGCCACGGGCGTGAGCGCCGCGCCCGGCACCGCGTGCGGAATCGACCAGCGATCCCACACAGGTCGGCACAGATCTCATCCGCAACGGTGCCGGGTACACCCTGCCCTCGGCCTTGCTTCGAAAGCACTCCGCGGTACGCAGGAAATGATCGCGCGTCCCCGTGCCGGACGTCGTGGCGTCGCTCCATCCCGGGATTCCATCGATGGGCAGCGGCCGCAGTTCCTGCGGGTCGGCGAGCAAGCTGCCGTCGGTGATCGATGCGACAAGACGATCGATGCGCTCCTCTTCGCAGGCTCCGCGCGAACCCGGGTTCGACGCATCGATGACCAGCGCCTTGCCGACCAGCAGGCGCCCCGGGTCGAGAGCGTGTTCGAGCAGCGCGTGGCCGAACACCCGCACGCTCGCGTGCGTCCGCCAGCGTTCGGCCAGCGTGCCGAAGAGTCGTGGCCAGTCGTGCGCATCCCAGGCTTCGAGCAGTTGCGGGCAACGCAGGAGAACAACGAGGCCGCCCTCGTCGAATAGCGTCAGCGCGCACTGGCCGCGCGTCCGCGCGCGCGGGCCGACGCGTGCGATGTCGGTCATCTGTCGCGCATTCAGCGCGAGCTTTACTTGCGGATAGCGCAGCCAGACAATGGCGTTCAGCAGATCGTGCCAGTTGCCGACGCGTGTCGCCACCTGCCTGCGCTCCGCGATCCGCTGCTCGTAGTGCAGACCATCGGCCAGGAGCTCGGGCGTCTGCGCGACGAAGCGCGGCAGCTCCTGCGTGTCGTCGACGATTGCGTTGAGTTGCGCGAGATCGGGCCACTCCTGGCCATCGAGCAACTCCCGATACGCGGTGAAATCGGCGAACACGGGCCGCGAGAACGTTTCCGCGGAAACGTCGGCGCGCGCAGGCGACATCAGCCGTCGGCGCCTCAAGTGCGACGCTTCGCTGCCGGGCAAGGTCCCGCGTTCGCCGTGCAGGCCCGGCGTCGCCTGCGGCACACCGGCACCGGTCGGGAATCGGGACCGTCCGCGCCGGGGCAGCATCGGTTCGAATTGCGGGATGTCAAATGCCGCCGAACCATTGATAGCCCCGATCCTCCCAGTAACCGCCGCGCCCGAGGCCAATATCGGCGAAGGAGTCGACCAGCTCGATGCCCACGAGGTACTTGGCCATCTTGTACCCGAGCATGCGTTCGAGGCGAACCCTCAGCGGCGCGCCGTTGCCGATCGGCAGCGGCGCGTCGTTGAGATCGTAGGCGAGAATCGTCTGCGGGTGATAGGCGTCCTCGAGCGCGATGCTCTCGTAGTACAGGCCGGTGCCACCGAGGTTGTCGAGACAGCGGAACACCACGAAGCGCGCAGTCGGCGACACCCCCGCGCGATCCAGCAGCGGTCCCAGCGGGGGGCCCTTCCACTTGCCGATCGCACTCCAGCCCTCCACGCAGTCGTGGCGCGTGACCTGCGTGCGCGCCGGGAGCGCGCGCAGTTCCTCGAGCGAAAGCTGGAACGGCCGATCGACCAGTCCGCCGATCGACAGGCGCCAGTCGCGGAATCCGTTCGCGCGCAGCGCGAGATACTCGGGTGTCTGCGGGTTGATCGAGCCGTTGGCGCGAAAGCTCGGCGCGATATGCGACTCCGGAAATTCGTGTGCCAGCGCATCGCGGCCTGCCAGCGCGCGTTGTGCGCGCTCGGTGAAGCGATCCGTCGAAGCGAGCCAGTTCGCGAAGCCGGGCCGGGCGCCGAGCTTGTCGCAACCTGCGAGCCAGAGT
>JBGTIG010000038.1:0-5867 GCA_041745755.1 Lysobacterales bacterium | reverse complement strand
GCGTCCGCCCGCGTGATCGGCAACGCCGCGACGCCTTATCGGACGACGATCACGCTGCAGTCGCTCGCCGACACGGTCGTGCTCACCAGCGATTGCACCTGCCCCGTCGGCAATCTTTGCAAGCACGCCGCTGCACTGGCGCTTGCCTGGATCGGATCCGAAGCAGCTGCGCCGGCAGGGGTCGCGCGCCCGGCCGTGCGCGATCCGAACCCGATGCTTTCACCTGTAGAGACCCCAAGCCCCTGGCTCGCGTGGTCGCAGGTCAATGCTCCGGCCGCGCGCGTGCGCATCGAGTCGAAGCCTGGCTCCGACGAAATCCTGCTGTACCTGATCGACCTCGATCACGGGGAGCTGATTCTGAGGCCCGTGCGATGCCGCCAGCTCAAGAGTGGACGGCTGGGCAACGTCAAGGGTTTCCGGTTCGATACGGAGAGCGGCATGGATCGCATCCGCGATCTTGGGATCGAGGACCGCTCGCTCCTCCTGGGATTCGATCCGCGCTCCTGCAGCTACCGCAATGGCGATCCCTGGCTATGCATCGACGGCGATCAGGAAACCCTCATCGAACCCGTACTCGCGACTGGTCGCGCACGTTGGCGCGAGCCGAATGGCGCCACGCTGGCGCTCGGACAGGCGCGTGAGCTTGCGCTCGAATGGAAGCTTGGCCCCGACGGCAGCCAACGGCTAACGCCGCGCGTGACACCCGGCAGGGCCGAGGTGTTCGGTGCTGGCTGGGGCTGGTATTTCGATAAAGCAAATTCGCAGATGGGCCACGTCGATGTCGCCGCGATAGCGTCCGTGGTACCGACGCTCAGGCGCATGCCCGCGGTGTTGCCGGAGCACGTCGATGAGGCACGGCTCGCCCTGGCTGCCGTTGGAGTCGCCGAACTGCTGCCCGCGCCCCGTGCCCTTCGCATTGACGTGCGGCGAGTCGCCGAACCACGCGCGGTGCTGACCCTCTCGCGCCCGGCGCACGATCACGATCCGGATCGACTGCGCAGAGGTGTGAATGCCCAGCTCGTATTCGTGTACGACGGCCAGCGGATTGCCAGTGGCGATGCCACGGCCAGCGTGCGCACCCTGACCGGAGAGCGTGTCGAACTGCTGGTCCGCGAGCCCGAGTTCGAGCAGCTTGTGGCGCGCGTGCTCGGCCGGGAAGGCTTTCGCCTCATGCCGCAGGTCACGAGCTACGGCGGGAGTCGTCAGCACGCAGAGGTGTGGCAGCGACCGCATCCAATGGCGGGGCCGGCCATCGAGTCGTGGGTACGCGGCATGATCGAGCGCGTTCGACCCTTCGGCATCGAGGTCGAAGCCGGCGACGACTTCCCGGTGTTCGTCGGAATCGAACTCGGTATTCCCGAGCTGGTCCTGGACGCCGTGGGGGGCGACGGCGTGCAACAGTCTGCGGACTGGTTCGAAGCCAGCCTCGGCATCGAGCTCGAGGGAGCCCGCATCGATCTCATTCCGATCCTGCTGCGCGCGATCGCCGATCCAGCTTCACTCACCCAGCGTGGACTCACCGTGGAGTTGCCCGATGGTCGGCGCGCTCTCATTCCGAGCGAGCGGGTGGAAAGACTGCTGGAACTCATTCGCGACCTGGAACGACGCGGCGACGCGCTGGGCGTGCCGCGCGCGCAGCTCGCGGCGGTCGTGCCGCCGCCGGACTGGCGTTTCGAACCGGGACCGCGGGCGCGCGCTTTCTTCGAGGAACTCGAGCGGTTCAAGGGGCTGGAAGAAATCACGCCGCCGGCGGATTTCACCGCCGTGCTACGGCCCTATCAGGCCGGCGGACTGGCGTGGCTCGATTTCCTCAGGCGCTTCCGGTTCGGGGGCGTGCTGGCCGATGACATGGGCCTCGGCAAGACCGTGCAGGTGCTGGCGCACTTCGCGACCGAACGTGCTGCGGGTCGACTCGACAAGCCGGCGCTGGTGGTCTGCCCGACTTCGGTGGTGCCCAACTGGGTAGCCGAGACGCAGCGTTTCGCGCCCGGACTGCGGGTGCTCCAGCTTGCACGTGGCGATCGCAGCGCGGCGCTCGCGGCGCTCGCCGACTACGACATCGTGGTCACCAGCTACGCACTGATGCTGCGCGACGCCGAGGTGCTGGCGGAGCGCGAGTGGACGGTTGTCGTGTTCGACGAAGCGCAGTGGCTGAAGAACCGCACCAGCCAGACCTATCGCGCCGCACTGACGATCAAGGGCGAGCGCCGGCTGTGTCTTACCGGTACGCCGGTCGAAAACCATCTCGGGGAACTGAAGGCGCAAATGGACCTGGTCATGCCAGGCCTGCTAGGCGACGAGAAGGGGTTCGCCAGGCGATTCCGTACACCCATCGAAGGCGAGCGCGACGCCGAAGCGGGAGCAAGGCTCCGGCAACGACTGCGGCCCTTCCTCCTGCGTCGCACCAAGGAACAGGTCGCGCCCGAGCTGCCGCCGCGCACCTTCATCCTGCAGGGCGTCGAGCTTGGCGGCCCGCAGCGCGACCTGTACGAAACCTTGCGCGTGCAGATGGAGAAACGCGTGCGCGATGCGCTGATCGAACGCGGCCTTGCACGCTCGCGCATCACCGTGCTGGACGCGCTGCTGAAGCTCCGGCAGGTGTGCTGCGACCCGCGCCTGGTGGACCTGCCGAGCGCGCGCAAGGTGACCGATTCGGCCAAGCGCGAGGCGCTCATGGATCTCCTGCCCACCCTGATCGAGGATGGACGCTCGATCCTCCTCTTTTCGCAGTTCACGTCGATGCTCGATCTGATCGAGGAGGACATCCGGGAGCGGGGCTTCAAGTTCCTGCGCCTAGATGGCAGTACGGCCGATCGGCGTACGCCCGTCAAGGCATTCCAGCGCGGCGACGCGCCGATTTTCCTGGTCAGCCTGAAAGCCGGAGGCGTGGGGCTCAACCTCACGCGCGCCGACACGGTTATCCTGTACGACCCGTGGTGGAATCCGGCGGCGGAATCGCAGGCCATCGACCGCGCGCACCGCATCGGCCAGGACAAGCCGGTGTTCGTCTACGAGCTCAATTGCGTCGGTACGGTCGAGGAAAAAATGCAGGCGCTGAAGGCGCGCAAGCGCGCGGTCGCCGATGCGGTGTTGAGCAGCGGCGAGTCGGCGCTCGATTCGCTCGCGGCGCAAGATCTCCTCGGACTGTTCGCACCGGAAGAAGCCCCGGCGGCTGGCGCGCGCGCCAGCAGGAACCCGTGAAACCGACCGGCGGGTCGTCAACGCAGCGAGGCTTCCACGAGCCGGCGCCCGGGCGGTCGAACTTCGCGAAGCGGGTCCGGACCCGCACCGAACCCGGCGCGATCCAGCACGTTCAGGAGGGGCGCGTGCGGACCATTCCCGGTTTTGGCACCCGGCGAGCCCTTTCTGCGTATCAACCAGTGCCGGCGCTGCGGCTGAGCGCCGAGGCCGAGGACCCGTCACGGGGGCAACTGCGAACGTGACGGACCCGGCTGACACGGTCTTTTTTTTGGAGCAAACTCGAAGTTCACGCTGATTCCACAAAAGCGTGTGTACATAACCTGAACCAACCATGAGGGGGCTATACCATGCGAGCGCTTGCTGGAATCCTGTTCACCGCCATTCTCGCGGCAGCCGCGTTGCCGGTCTCGGCGGCGGATCACCGCGACGGCCCGCTCGCCACCGGCGATCCCGCGGCCGACCTCAACGATATCTATCTGTTCGTCAATCCAAATGACGCGACAGAACTTGTGGTCATCTCAACGTATTTTCCCGCGGCGAACGCGAATTCGCGATTCTCAGACGTGGTGCAGTACCGGACGTTCTTCGATAACGGTGCCACGGGCGGGCGGGACACCATGACCTGCACCTTTACCGAGGGCGGCAGCCGGTTCAGCTGCAGCAACACGAGCGGCAGCCTGAGCGCGAGCGGACCGCTCAATTCCACTGCTACCAACGGCAACCTGCGCGTATTCGCGGGTCTCCGCGACGATCCGTTCTTCTTCGACGTGGACGCCTTCAACCGGACGCGTGCGGCAGTTGCTCCGCGGTTCACCAACCCGGGCGTCAACGGGTTCGGCGCGTTCAATACCCTGGTCGTGGCTTTCGGCATCAAGAGCACGGCGCTCACCGGCGCCGGCGCGAATCCGATCGTCAGGGTCTGGGGTTCGACCACCCGCACCGGCGACATCGGCGTCTCGGGGGGGCACAGCGGCCAGTGGTTCGACTCGTCCAATCCCGGCCATGGGTTCATCCTGGAGGTGCTGGGTCCTTCGGTTCCGGGTGGCCCCGACCGGCTGCTGGCCTACTGGGCCGTGTACGACAACACCGGCGCACAGATGTGGCTGACGGGCGTCGGCGATATTTCCGGCTCGCGCGCGGTCGTTCCGGTGGTCCGCACCGCATCGGGAGGTTTCCCGCCGCAGTTCAATCCCGCCAGCGTGGTGCTCAGCAATTTCGGAACGCTCACCTTCGACTTCACCAGTTGCACTGCGGGTACGATGATGGCGCAGCCGGCTCCCAACAACGGCAGTTTCACCAACGTCACCATTCCCATCACGCGCTTCACGCAGATCAAGAACGCGCCGTGCACGTTCTTCCAGTCCGGCCAGATCGACCGCGAAGGCCGGCCCGCGATCAACACTGCGCTGATCGACGTGCTCGCGTCCACCGGCAAGAAGGACATGTACAACCGGGCCTCCGATCCGGCTACCTGGGCGTCCATGTTCCAGACCGAGATGCGCAACAATCTCGCGGCGCTCGACACGCTGGACGGTGTCACCGGCAATGCGTTGTTGCCGCCGGATCCGCTGTCCACGGTACTGGTCGATGATCGACTCGTGGTCAACACCTCCATCGCCACCTGCAATGCGTATCTCGCGGTTGAGCTCGGTGTCGCCGGACAATGCGGCGGCCGCACGCTTCAGCGCGACGTGATCGACGATTCCCTGGGTGCCATCGTCGGCCCCGGTGTCTCGGATTTCGTGGGCGACGACAACACGTACCTGGCGGATTTCCCGTTCGTCGGCAATCCCCGCTGAGAAAACGCTGGTACGCACTGGCCTTTGTGACGCAGCCCCGGGATTACTCCCGGGGCTGCGTCTGGTCTTCGACTCGGGAATGCGTTTGATCCGCGGCTGCATCCGCTGGCACCGGGGGTTGCGGCAGCGAACGATTCGCGCCGGAATATCCGGGTCGGGGCGGCGATTCCAGGAACGCGGGTTGCCCTGACCAACAGGATCACACCCGCAGCCGCTGGTCTTGACACGCCCGCCGTGCTCGTCGAATCACTTTGACCAAGGCACAGGATCGAACACGGCTCCGGCGAGACCGTCACCTGGGTGATCGTTTCGTGGCCGTGCCCTCGCGCACTGCGAACCTGTTCGTCAGGGTCTCGAACGCCGGCGATGCCATTCGGTCCGCCCCATGCTTGCGATGCGCGAGAATGCAGGCACCCCGCGCTGGAGACCTCATGTGCTAGCCCCCTCCGCACCCCCTTCCTCGCGACCGCAGTCGGCGGCGGAAATCCTGCGCCTCGCACGCGAGTGTCTCGACGCTGGCACAGCCGCAAGGGCGAGCTCCCTGTATCGCGAAGCCGCGGAAAGCGGTCTGGTCGAAGCGCAAATCGAGTTCGCGCGACTGCTGTTGTTCGGGATAACCACCACCCCAGAGCCCCTGCAGGCGATCCAGTGGCTGCTGCGCGCGGAATCTGCGGGTAGCGTCGAGGCCGGCTGCCTGCTCGCGCAGATCGCGGCAGGCAACACCCTGCTCCCGCTCGACGCCGACGCCGACGCGCGGTTGCTCCGCGCCGTCGAGCAACGGGTGCCCATCGGCCTGCGTGCAGCGGCGCTGGTGTTCGCGCGCAAGCCCGAAGCGGCGGCCCAGAAGCTGGCCACGCAGTTGCTGCG
>JBGTIG010000037.1:0-7389 GCA_041745755.1 Lysobacterales bacterium | reverse complement strand
CCTACTTCTACTCCGCCATGGCCGACCTGGCCATGCTGACGGGCGACCAGGCCTACCAGTCGGCGGTGGACAAGATCTGGGACAGCGCCGTGAACCGCCGGATGTACGTGACCGGCGGCGTCGGCTCCACCGGTCAGGGTGAAGCCTTCAGTAAGGATTACGATCTGCCCAACGAGAGCGCCTACTGCGAATCCTGCGCCGGGAGCCACGCGGCGTTTGATCGAGATGAAGCGTCCTTCGCGGAAACACCAAACGCGTGGGCACCGTTAGAACAGGTGCGACGACCGGGGGGCGCACGTGCCCGCGCCCGACGCCACGCTCGAATGGCGGCGCCAGTAATGAAGGGCTCGCTCCGCGACAGGTTCCGTACCGTGCGCGCGCAGACGCTGGCACTGGCCGCGCCGCTGTCGGCCGAGGACGCGATGCTGCAGAGCATGCCGGACGCGAGTCCGGCGAAGTGGCAGCTGGCGCACACCGCCTGGTTCTTCGAGCAGTTCGTGCTGGCGGAGCAACCGGGGTTCGCCCCATTCGATCCCGCGTTCGCCACGCTGTTCAACAGTTATTACCAGGCCGTGGGTCCGCGCCACGCCAGACCGCAGCGCGGGCTGCTCTCGCGACCGTCGCTGGCCGAGGTGCTGGCGTATCGCGAGTTCGTCGACACACGCATGCAGGCGCTGCTCGCGCGGCCTGATCTCGCGGCCGACATCACGCAGCGTGTCGAGCTCGGTCTCGAACACGAGCAGCAGCATCAGGAACTGCTCCTGACCGATATCAAGCATGCGTTCTGGATGAATCCCCTGCGTCCCGCGTATCGGTCCGATCTCGCCGGCGACCCCGTCGGCGAGGCTGCGCCCGCACCTACCGCCTGGCAAACCGGCGCGGCCGGTGCGGTGGATATCGGCGCCGACGCATGGCCGAAGGCGAGCGACTTCGCCTTCGATCACGAGTCGCCGCGGCATCGCGTGTGGCTGGCGCCGCACGCCCTCGCCAATCGTCCGGTGACCCAGGGCGAGTATCTCGAGTTCGTGCGCGACGGGGGTTACCGCACGCCGGCACTCTGGCTGAGCGCGGGCTGGGACTGGGTGCAGGCGAACGCGCTGGCACGACCGTTTTACTGGAGCGGGGACGGCGACTCCGCGTTTACTCTCGGAGGCATGCGCGCGCTCGATCCCCACGCGCCGGTGGTGCATGTCAGCTATTTCGAAGCCGACGCCTATGCACGCTGGGCGGGTGCGCGTCTGCCGACGGAAGCCGAGTGGGAACACGCGGCCAGCGCGCAGCCGGTGACGGGAAATTTTCTCGAGGCCGATGCACTGCATCCGCGCGCGGCGGGCCCGGCGCCCGATGGCGACCAGTGGACGGCACCCGCGCAGCTGTTCGGCGATGTCTGGGAATGGACCACCAGCGCCTACCTGCCTTACCCCGGCTATCGCCCGCTCCCGGGCGCGCTCGGCGAGTACAACGGCAAGTTCATGAGCGGACAGTTCATACTGCGCGGCGGCAGTTGCGCGAGCCCGGTGTCGCACCTTCGCGCGAGCTACCGCAACTTCTTTCCCCCCGATGCCCGGTGGCAGTTCAGCGGCCTGCGACTGGCGCGCGACCGGTGAACGCCTCGCTCGCAGCACTGACCGATCTCCGACCCTCGGCGGCTGCCGTCGAGCGGGAAGTGCTCGCGGGACTCGCGCGGACTCCCCGGCGCCTGCCTTCGAAGTACTTCTACGACGCTCGCGGTTCGGCGTTGTTCGAGGCGATCACGCGCCAGCCGGAGTACTACCTGACGCGCGCCGAACTCGCGCTGCTGGAGGCGAGCCTCGCCGACATATCGTGCACGGTGGGTCCGCGCGCGCACGTGGTCGAATACGGCAGCGGGTCGGGTCGCAAGACGGACCTGCTGCTCGATGCGCTGGTCGAGCCGGTGGCGTACACCCCCATCGAGATATCGCGGACCGCGCTGCTCGAGAGCGTGGCGAAACTCGGCGCCGACCACCCGGGCATCGAGATGCTGCCCGTGTGCGCGGACTTCACGCACGCGGTCGAGTTACCCGAGCCGACGCGTACCCCCTCGCGCACGCTGGTGTTCTTCCCGGGTTCCACGCTCGGCAACTTCGAGGCAGCCGATGCCTCGGCCCTGCTTCGCGCCATGCGGACGACGATGGGCGCGGGCGGAGCAGCCCTCATCGGCATCGACATGGTCAAGTCGAAGTCGATCATCGACGCGGCATACAACGATGCGGCGGGCGTCACCGCCGAGTTCACGCTGAACCTGCTCACGCGCCTCAATCGCGACATCGGCAGCGATTTCGACGTACACGCGTTCCGGCACCAGGCCGGGTTCGTACCCGAGCGCAGCCGGATCGAAACGACACTGGTCAGCCTCAAGCCGCAATCCGTCCGCGTGGCGGGGCGCGAGTTCCGCTTCGCGCCGGGCGAAGCCATGCTGGTCGAGTTCTCGCACAAGTACAGCGACGACGATTTCGAAGCGCTCGCCGGCAATGCCGGCCTCGCCGTCACGCGGGCCTGGAACCATGCGCAGCACGCTTTCGGACTGCGCCTGCTCAGCCGATCGGGTTGAATAGCGGGAGCCTTGAATCCGCGGCCGTGCACGCGCCCGGGCGCGGTTAGACTGCGCGGCCCACTGGCCGCGGCGCGGCGTCGAGGACGCAACCCCTGGAGATCGAACCCTCCACCACGACAGCTGCCGAACCCGGCGCTGCTGCCGGCAAGGTCACCGGCCCCCGTCGGGCGGCACTGGTCTTCATCTTCATCACGGTGCTGATCGACATCCTGTCCTTCGGGATCATCATTCCGGTGCTGCCGCACCTGGTGAAGCAGTTCGTCGGTGGCGAGATCGCCTCGGCCGCCGGCTGGGTGGGCATCTTCGGCACCCTGTTCGCGTTGATCCAGTTCGTGTCGGCGCCGATCCATGGCGCCCTCTCGGATCGCTTCGGCAGGCGGCCCGTGATCCTCGTCTCGTCGCTTGGACTTGGGCTCGACTTCGTGTTCATGGCGCTGGCGCAAAGCCTGCCCTGGTTGCTCGTCGGCCGCATCATCTCAGCCATCACGTCCGCAAGTTTCACCACGGCCAACGCGTACCTCGCCGACGTGACGCCGCCTTCGAGGCGCGCGCAGAGCTTCGGCCTGCTCGGCGCGGCGTTCGGCGTCGGCTTCATCATCGGGCCGGTGCTCGGGGGCTGGCTCGGCGGCATCGACCTCCGGCTGCCGTTCTGGTTCGCCGCCGGGCTCGCCCTGGTCAACTTCTTCTACGGTCTGCTGGTGCTTCCCGAATCGCTCGCCCCCGCGCAGCGCTCACGGCGATTCGAATGGAAGCACGCCAACCCGGTGGGGTCGCTCGGACTGCTGCGGCAGTATCCGCGGGTGCTGCCGCTGGCCGTGGTGATCTTCCTGTTCCATCTGGCGCACTATGTGTATCCCAGCGTGTTCGTGCTCTATGCCGATCATCGTTACGACTGGGGACCGCGGGACGTCGGCTGGGTGCTGGCGATCGTCGGGGTGTTCAGCGTGATCGTGCAGGTCGGCCTGGTGAAGCCCGTGGTGAAGGCGCTCGGAGAATCGCGCACGGTGATCGCGGGCGCGCTGTTCGGCATGCTCGGGTTCGCGTGGTACGGATTCGCCCCGACCGGCATGCTGTTTCTCGTCGGCATTCCGGTGATGGCGCTCTGGGGACTCGCGAGTCCCGCCACGCAGGCACTGATCACGCAACAGGTCGGCCCCGAGGTGCAGGGTCGCATCCAGGGCGCGCTCATGAGCCTCATGTCGCTGGCCGGGATCGTGGGTCCGGCCTTGTTCGCCAGCACCTTCGCCTGGTTCGTCAGCGACCACGCACCCCTGCCGTTGCCCGGCGCACCGTTTCTGGTCGCAAGCGGGCTGCTCCTGATCGCGCTGGTGATTGCCTGGCGCACGCAGCGGGGAACCCCAAGGCCTGCGCGCGGCTGAATCCTGCGGGACGATGTATGGCGGCCTCCTTCGCCGCTACGGCGCGGAAGCAGCCCCGCGCGCGTCGAGCGCGTCCCGCAGCGCCCGCAGGAGACTGTTGACCGTGACCGGCTTCGCGAGCCGGAAGCCGACTCCGGTCGCGCTCGGTACCGGTCGATCCCCCAACAGCAGTACCGGGCAGTCGAGCCCTTCGGCGAGCATCGCCTGCAGCGTACCTTCCGCGCCGAGCATCGCCATGTCGCTGTCGAGCACCAGCGCGGCCGGGTTGCGCGCGCGGCGGATCGTCAGCAGCGCGTTGGCGCTGCCCTGCGCGGTGATGGGCAGGTAACCGCAGAGCCCGAGCGCGTCGCCGAGCAGGGTCAATGTCGCCGTTTCGTCGCTGATGAGGAGGATGCGCTCGTCGTGTCCCTGGCAGGCCGGGTCGAACGACAGGGCGTCGTCGCCGGTGGCGTCGAGCGGCAGGTGCAGCTCGAAGGTCGTGCCCGCGCCGGGAACCGAGGTCACCCGGATCTCGCCGCCATGGTTTTTCGCGATTCGCTCGCAAGATACGAGTCCGAGTCCCGTGCCGCCTGGCCTCGTGGTGAAGAACGGCGAGAAGAGCTGCTCGCGCGTGCGCGCATCCATGCCTTCGCCGGTATCGACGACGCCAAGGCACAGTACGTGACGCATCGGAGCGCCGTCGGCGTCCCGCAGCGGCGTGTCCGCCACTTCGCTGTCGACCGTGAACGTCAGCGTGCCCCCGTTCGGCATCGCCTGCACCGCGTTGAGTCCGAGATTGATCAGCGTCTGCTGCAGCTCCGTGGCATTGCCCGGCAGCGACAGCTCGGGATCGACGCGCGGCATCACCAGCTCGACGTTGCGCGGGATGCTGGAACGCAGCAGCAAGGCCACGGCCTCGAGCAGGTGCTCTACGTTGACGCGCTCGAACGCGTGCTGCTTGCCGCCACGGGCGAAGTCCAGGATGGCCGAGATCATGTGCAGCCCGCGCTCGGAGCATTCGCGGATCATCGTCCCGTACTTGGCGAGTTCTGGCTGCCTGGCCTGGTCCTCGATCATTTGCGCCGCCATGAGTACCGGCTGCAGAACGTTGCGCAGGTCGTGGCTGAAGCTGCCCGCGAGCATCGCGAGGCTTTCGAATCGTTGCGTGCGCATGAGCTCGGCTTCGGCCTGCGTGCGGGCAAGGTGCTCGCTTGCCTCCAGCATTGCCCGGCGCGCGGCGATGGGCAATCGCGTCGGCTGGTGCTTGAGAATGTAGTCGGTGGCGCCCTCGCGCAGTGCATCGATGGCGACGTTCTCGCCGATGGCCCCGGAGAGATAGATGAAGGGCGTCAGTGGCGACAGTTCGCGCAGGATGGCGAGAGCCTCGGCACCGGAAAACCCAGGCAGGTTGAAATCGCAGACGACGAGATCAGGCTGGAAATCCGCAAGCTCCCGCCGGTATCCCGGCTCGTCGTCGACCAGCCGCGAATCGAACTCGAGCCCGTCCTCGCGAAGGCGATCCCTCGCGAGTTCGGCATCGAACGGATCGTCCTCGACGAACAGGATGCGGCAGCTGGCCGGTGCGTTCACGTCAGCAGCCCACCGACCGCGCCCGTGCACGTCCGCCGTACCCGCGGGGGGTCGGATGCGTGCGCATCATCCGGCTACGTCGGGTGACTCGTTGAGCACCGCCCAGAACTGCCCGAGCGTCTGCACGGCCTCGAAGAACTGGCGGGCGTCGACCGGCTTCACCACGTAGGCGTTGACGCCGAGATCCCAGCTCGATGCCAGGTCCCGTTCCTCGCGAGAGGACGTCAGCATGACCACCGGAATGCGCTTGAGACCTGCTGTCGCACGCATGGTGCGCAACACCTCGAGCCCGTCCACGCGCGGCATCTTGATATCGAGCAGCACCACCGCAGGCTCCTCGTCGTCGCGCCCGGCGAACTCGCCCCGCCGCAACAGGTAATCGAGCGCCTCGGCGCCGTCCTCGACGTGCAGCACGGGGTTGACGAGGTGTGCATCGCGCAGCGCGTCGAGTGTGAGCTCGGCGTCGGCGCTCGAGTCCTCGACCAGCAGGATCGTGCGGATGTCCTTTTTCACGTCAGCAGTTCCCCTGGAAGGCAGGTCGATGGGAGGCGCCGCGCGGGCAATCGCCGGAAAATAGGTGGCCGAAATACGCGCTGATGGATGGGGTGTGTGCATGACGGAAGGTCTCGCTCATCGATCGACAACCGGTAGCGTAAAGCAGAACGTCGCGCCACCGTCGGGAACGCCTTCGGCCCACACCCGGCCGTGATGTCGCGTCACGATGCGGCGCACGTTGGCGAGGCCGATGCCGGTGCCGGGAAAATCGCTGGCCTTGTGCAGGCGCTGGAACACGCCGAACAGCTTGTCGATATACGCCATGTCGAAACCGACGCCGTTGTCGGCAACGGTGAACACCCACTCCTGATGCGTCCGGTCCAGGTCCGCGCGAATCCGGATGCGGGGCGCCGGGTTTCCTGATGAATACTTGATCGCATTGCCGAGCAGGTTCTGCCAGACGAGCCGCAGCATGTTGTCGTCGCCCTCGACGACTGGCAGGTTACCGATGTCCCATTGCGTGGCGGACGCTCCGCCTTCGGTAGTCAGCATGGCGCGCACGCCTTCCACCGTCGACTGCATGTCGACCGGCAGGATGCGCATGGCGCCGCGGCCGAGCCGGGAATAAACCAGCAGATCGTCGATCAGCTGGCTCATGCGGCGGGTCGATTCGTCGATCACGGAAAGATAGTGGAGCGCCTTGTCGCTTGCGCCCGCGCCGAGTTCGCCGCCGAGCTTGCCCGCGAACGCCGCGATGTGGCGAAGCGGCGCCCGTAGGTCGTGCGAGACCGAGTAGCTGAAGGCCTCGAGCTCGCGATTGACCTCGGAGATCTGCTCGACCTTGCCGCGCAGCTGCTGGTTCAGTTCGCGCACCTGCGCCTCGCCGCGCTTGACGGCCGTGACGTCGATGGCGGTCACGAGGATGAGGTCGGATTGCTCGGGGCCGATGCGGCGGGCGTTGAGCAGCACGCTGCGCTCCCGATCCCCGCCAACGCGCTGCGTCACATCGAAATCCCACAGTTCCCGCCCAAGCTGCGCGACATCGCCCAGTCGCTGCAACAACGCAGGCTCGTCCCAGGCACCGGCAGCCACCTCGCGCAACGGACGACCCGCAAGTTCCGCCTGTTCCCCTTCGTAGAGATGGCGGAAAGCCGGATTGGACTGCACGATGTCCAGTTCGGGCGTCAGCAGGGCAATGGGTGTCGGGACCGACTCGACTATCCTGAGTGCCTGCCCGCGCTCGACACTGGTCGCCGCCGCTGCCCCGAGGCTCCGGGAACGCTCCCGCTCGGCCAGCATCATGAGGGCGAGGAGCAGCGCGGCCTGCACCAGACCGCTGCCGATCACCAGGCTTTCCACGCGGCGCTGGCC
>JBGTIG010000036.1:0-3543 GCA_041745755.1 Lysobacterales bacterium | reverse complement strand
CCGGTTGAGCGGCACCTGCGCGGTGTCGCCATCGCCACGCACCACCGCGTGCCAGCCGGCGATCGCGGTCTCGGCGGCCGCGGCGTCGTGAAACCTCGCGGCGAGCTCGCGCGCGAGCCGGAGCTTGACGTCGCGGGGGTTGAGTTTGCCGGCATCCACGTCCGTGCGCAGACGCGCCACTTCCGCGAGGCCGATGTCGAAGCTGAGCAGTTCGATCCACTTCCACATGAGCGCATCGCCGATCTTCATGGTCTTGCCGACGATGTCGATCGCGGGCTCATCGATACCGATGGTGTTGCCCAGCGACTTCGACATCTTGGCGATGCCATCCAGGCCCTCGAGCAGCGGCATGGTCAACACGACCTGCGGCGGCTGCCCGTAGTGTTCCTGCAGCGCGCGTCCCATCAGCAGGTTGAATTTCTGGTCGGTACCCCCGAGTTCGACGTCGGACGCGAGCGCCACCGAGTCGTAGCCCTGCGCCAGCGGATACAGGAACTCGTGGATCGAGATCGGCTGTTGCGCGGCATAGCGTTTGGCAAAGTCATCGCGCTCGAGCATGCGCGCCACCGTGAGCAGTCCCGCCAGCCGGGCCATGTCCACGGCGGTCATGTTTCCGAACCATTCCATGTTGAAGCGAAGCTCCGTGCGCTCGCGGTCCAGCACCTTGAACACCTGGTCCGCATACGTGCGCGCATTCGCCTCGACTTCCTCGCGGGTCATCGGTTTGCGCGTGGCGTTCTTGCCGGAAGGGTCGCCGATCATGCCGGTGAAGTCGCCGATCAGGAAAATCACCCGGTGGCCGAGGTCCTGGAACTGCCGCATCTTGTTCAGCAGCACGGTGTGACCGATGTGCAGGTCAGGCGCGGTGGGATCGAAGCCCGCCTTGATGCGCAGCGGCCGACCGAGGGCCAGGCGCGCGACGAGCTCCTCGCGCTTGAGGATCTCGTCGGCGCCGCGCGCCAGCAGTGCGATCGCCTCGTCGGGGAGCGGGTGAGTCACTTGCGCCACTTCGTCGCGGCGACGGGATCGGGCGGAGCACGCGGCGGCGACGCGCCGACTGCCGGCAGAAAGTCGATTGGGATCACGGGCTTCTTCACGTTAAATTAATGTTAAGAAATTGGCCGAAAAAATGAATCGCAACAAGGGTTTGACGCGAGGTCCTGACGTTGGTTATGGTACGGCGCCTGCCACCACCCGGGTCCGCCGTGACAGAATCTTCACCTCAGCACGGCACATCGACCCGCAACCGCGCCCCTCTGGCGCGCGGTGACCGCCGCTTCCCGGCGGCCCTTTCACGAACCATTGACCGCTGCGTCCGCATCTCCGCGCGCGCAGGCGCGGTCGTCGACTTCAGCCGCGTTTCAAGGAGCGATCGCGCGGTCATGGGTGCGGTGGGCCTGTCCCTGCTGCTGCTCGGCTTCGTGGTGCTGCCGGGTTGGGCCGCGGTCGTCGATGCCGAAGCCGCCCCGCTGGTACCGGTGATGGTAACCGAGGCGCTGCCGTTGCCCGCTGTTGAACGCACCCGCCCGCGCAGCGGATCGCGGCGCGCGCTGCTGGAAGCGGAAGACGACGCCTTCAGCGTGAATTCGGCGCTGGACTGGAAAACCGTGTCAGTGGCCTCCGGCCAGACCATGGGCGGTATCTTCGAGGAGCAGGGACTCCCCGCACCGCTGCTCAATCGGCTGCTGGAATCGACGGCGGTGGCTGATCGGCTGACGCGCATCCGTCCGGGCCAGGAGTTCCGCTTCCTGCTGCGCGCGCCCGGGGACCTGGCCGCGCTGGCGTTCGAGGCCGATGAGGCGACGCGCGTGGTGCTGCACGTGGACGGCGACAGCGTGCGCGAGGAACGCATCAAGCGCGACATCGAGACGCGCGTCCAGGTGGCCGCCGGGCGCATCCAGGGCTCGCTGTTCGGAGCTGCGGACCGCGCCGGCGTATCCGACGCGGTCGTGCTCAAGATGGCCGATGCGCTTGGGTACGACATCGACTTCGCGCAGGACATCCAGCCCGGCGACCAGTTCGAGGTCGTCTACGAAGAGATCTACTGCGAAGGCGGAAAACTGCGCGACGGTAACGTGCTGGCGGCGCGATTCACCAATCGCGGCAAGCAATACTTCGCGGTGCGCCACACGGGGCCGGACGCCGTGAGCGAGTTCTACGGCGCGGATGGCCGCCCGCTCAAGCGATCGTTCCTGCGTACACCCCTCGAGTTCACCCGCATCAGCTCGCGCTTCACCTCCAACCGTCGCCACCCGATCCTCGGTCGCATGCGCGCGCATCGTGGCGTCGACTACGCCGCGCCCATGGGCACGGCGGTACGCGCCGCTGGCAATGCCGTGGTGCAGCTGCGCGGCGTGCAATCCGGCTACGGAAACGTGGTGATCCTCAAGCACGATTCGAAAGTCACCACGCTGTACGGTCATCTCTCGAGGTTCGCCGGGAACCTGCGCAACGGCCAGCGCGTCAAGCAGGGCGACGTCATCGGCTATGTCGGCAAGACCGGTCTCGCCACCGGCCCGCATCTGCACTACGAATTCCGGCACGGTGGTTCGCATCGCGATCCCTTGACCGTGACCCTGCCCGAGCCGGAGCCGCTGCGCGGCGACGCACTCGCCCGCTTCCTGGTGGAAACGCGTCCCTTGATCGCGCAACTCGATCTCGCCGGCAACGCCGCGTCGGGACGGCTGGCGCAACGCTGACTCGCGCGTCCAGTTCATTGCGCGATCTGCGGGCGTCGCGTGCCTTTCGGGCACGGGCATGAATCCGGACGGGCTTTATCTCGGGCTGATCTCCGGTACCAGCGCCGACGGCATCGATACCGCCCTGGTCGCCTTCGAAGGCGCGCGAGCGCGACTCGTCCGCGGCGACACGCATGCCTACCCGGCTGCGCTTCGGGCTACGGTCCTGACGCTCTCCCAGGCACAGGGCGCGATCGCGCTCGACGAGTTCGCGGAGCTGGATCAGCGGATTGGCGAGGTATTCGCCGACGCGGCGCTCAGGACGCTCGAGAACAGCGGCGTGCCCGCAGCATCGGTGGAGGCGATTGGTTCCCATGGCCAGACGCTTCGTCATCGTCCTGCCGGCCCCCATCCCTTCACGCTTCAGGTCGGCGACCCGAACGTGATCGCCGAGCGCACCCGTATCTGCACGGTGGCCGATTTCCGCCGGCGCGATGTCGCCGCCGGTGGGCAGGGCGCGCCGCTGCTGCCTGCGCTGCATGCCGCGCTGTTCGCTGATGCCGCGCACGATGTCGCGGTGCTCAATCTCGGCGGCATCGCCAATTTGACACTGCTGCCCCGGAGTGGCGACGTGCGCGGGTTCGATACCGGCCCGGCCAACTGCCTGCTCGATGCCTGGATCGCTCTGCACGAAGGACGCGAGCGCGACGAGGGTGGCGACTGGGCCGACGGCGGCAGGGTCGACGCCGCACTGCTCGCATGCCTGCGCGCGGATTCCTACTTCGCGCGGGCAGCGCCGAAGAGCACCGGGCGCGATCACTTCCATCTCGACTGGTTGCGCCACCGCCTCGGCGCGCATGCGCGC
>JBGTIG010000035.1:0-9074 GCA_041745755.1 Lysobacterales bacterium | reverse complement strand
GAGCCAGTGATCGGCCAGCAGGAAGGCGAACAGCGCCATCAGGTACACGATCGAGTAGCGGAACACCTCGAGCGCGAACTGCTCGTTCGGGGGGTCGAGCAGGCGCGTCGCGTACCAGACGAAACCGAGACCCAGCACCAGGGCGCCGCCGAGATAGAGCAGGCCGCTCATGCCGGTGATCCAGGGCAACAGCGTCACCAGCTGCAGCAGCACCGTGTAGAACAGCACGTGCCAGCGCGTGTACTGCACACCGTAGACCACCGGCAGCATCGGGATCGCCGCGCGCGCGTAGTCCTCGCGGCGGAAGATCGCCAGCGCCCAGAAATGCGGCGGCGTCCACACGAAGACGATCAACACCAGCAACAGCGCGTACGGATGCAGTTCGCCGGTGACCGCGACCCAGCCGAGCGCCGGCGGCGCGGCACCTGCCAGCCCACCGATCACGATGTTCTGCGGCGTCGCCCGCTTCAGCCACACCGTGTAGACGACGGCATAGCCGATGAGCGCGCCGAACGTCAGCGCGGCGGTGAGCGGATTGACCCAGATCACCAGGATCGCCATCGACGCCGCGCCGAGCGCGAGGGCGAACAGGCTGGCCGCGCGCGTCGTCACCGTGCCGCGCACCAGCGGCCTGTGCGCAGTGCGCGACATCAGGCGGTCGATCCGCTGATCGAGCACGTGATTGATCGCCGCCGCGGAGGCCGCAGCGAGCCAGATGCCGATCAGTCCAGGCACCGCCGAACGCCAGGGTGGCAACCCGGGCACCGCCATGAGCATGCCGACCACCGCGGTGAACGCGATCAGTCCGACGACGCGGGGCTTGGTGAGCGCGACGAGATCGACGAGCCGCGTCATGTTGCGGGATCGACACGCGGCGCTGCCGTTGTCGATGCAAATCCAGGCGGGCGCGACAGCATCCACACCAGCAGCGCGAGCAACGCCGCCGCACCGGCGTTGTGCAACGTCGCGTTGGGCAGCGCAAGGCCAAGACTGACGTTGCCGATGCCCAGCACCAGCTGCACCGTCAGCAGGAACAGCAGCGCGCTGCCCGCCCGCCGCCACGCGGGGTTGCGCAACAGGCCGATCGACAGTCCCGCCAGGTACAGGGCCACCACGATGGCGAACAAGCGGTGCGCAATGTGGATCGCGACGCGCGCGGGCCCGTCGAGAACGCCGCCTTCATAGTCGACACCGACGCCTCGCCAGAGCACGAAGGCGTTGCGGAAGTCGGTCGCAGGCCACCACTCGCCGAGACACTTCGGGAAGTCGAAACCGCAGGCGAGTGCTGCGTAGTTGACCGAGGTCCAGCCGCCCAGCGCGATCTGGATCGCGAGCAGCACGATCGCAATGAGGATGGCGACGCGCCTGATGCCGCCCGCTTCGCCAGCGATCTGCGGGCCTGACTCGCGCAACTCGCTGCCTGCCGGATGCACAGTCGGGGGACCCAGGGCAAGACCCTGGAGGCGGGTCGCGATCCACACGAGCAGCGCGAGCGTGGCCATCCCACCCGCAAGATGCGCCAGCACGATCACGGGCTTGAGCTTGAGGGTGACGGTCCACATGCCAAGCAGCGCCTGGAAGACGATCAACACGGCAGCGGCGCATGCGACACGCCAGGGGACATCCGGGTGGCGACGACGCGCGCGCCAGCACAGCCAGGCGATCGCGAACGTTGCCAGCATGAGCGCCCCGGCGAGAAAGCGGTGAACCTGCTCCCGCCAGGCCTTGCTGACTTCGACGGGGCGCTCGAACTCGGCGTTCGCCTGGGCTATATCGGCCGGGTTCACGGGCCAGGCGAGGCGTCCGTAGCACGTCGGCCAGTCGGGACAGGACAGGCCCGCGTTCGACAGCCTCACGAAGGCTCCGAACACGATGACGATGAAACAGAGCACGACCGCGCCCGCTGAGATCCACCGCAGCCATCGCATCGAACGCGGAACCCGGTTTGTCGACATGGTGCTCAGCGCAGCAGTCGCTGCAGGTCCCGCCGCAGCCCTCCCGGATCGAAGCCCGGCTCGTATCGCATCACGAGGTACCCGTGCGGGTCGACGAGATACACCGGCAGTCCGGTGGCGGCGCCCGTGCCGGCATCCGCCACATCCGGCAGTCCGTCGCCCGACAGCGTGACCACATCGAAGGTACCGTGTTGCGCCAGCAACGCACGGGTCGCCGCGTCCGGTTTCCCCACGAAGTGCACGTCGAGATCGGCGGCGTGGCGGCCAAGACCCACCCAGACCCGGCGCACGGTGTCGGTCATGCCGACGCAGCGCGCATCGCAGGTCGGGGGTCCGAGCAGCAGCAGGTGCCATCGCCGTTCGGTGTTTTGCCACACGATGTCGCGGCCCTGCGCATCGCGCGCGCGCACGCCGCGAAAGTCTTGCGCGGGGGCATACAGGAAACCGTGGTTGCGGCTGGCCTCCGGCCGCCAGCCGGACGCGAACAGCGACCAGGCCACGATCAGCGGCGCGGCGAACATCACCACGATCAGCAGGAGCTTGAAACGGGAGCGGGTCGAATTCATCGGCGCCGGAAGGCTAGCAGCAGCCATGTGGCGAGCACGGTTGCGGACAGGGCGAACCACTGCACGGCGTAACCGCGATGCCGCGCAGGCGGCATGGCGGCGGGCACCGGGGAATAATTCCGCAGGAATCCACCCGCGAGGTCGGCGTCCATGCGCAGCAGCCCGTCGACCCATCGTGGGCCGAGGAAGGTGCGCAGCGCGGCGTGATCGAGATAGGTGAGCAAGGGTCGCCTGGCATCCGGATCAATGGCCGACCCGCCGAGGCGCACGCCGACGCCGGGCAATCCGGTGAGCAGGCCGCGAATGGACACGACGCCCGCCGGCGGAGACTCGACCGATGCCGGCCTGCGGGTCTCGGGCCGGACCGGTAGCCAGCCACGGTCGACGAGGAGCAGTTGCCCCGCATCGGCCCGAAACGGCGTCAACACCCGCACGCCGGCGCGGCCGCCTTCGGACTGGTTGTCGAGCAGCAATTCGGATTCGGGCTCGAAGCGGCCGCGCGCAGCAATCCGCAGCGGCCTGCCGGCACCGATTGCGGTTTCCTCGTCCAGCGTGCGCGATTCGCCGCTTTCCGCGCGGGCAACGGCTTCGATCATCGCCTGCTTCTGCTCGCCGCGATCAAGCTGCCAGACGCCGAGCAATGCGAACAGCGACGCGAGCACACAGGCGGCGATGGCCCAGACCCCCCTCACGCGAGCGTGTCGGGCCGCAGACCTATAATCGGCCGGCACCGCTCCGGTGGCGTCGCGGGACTCGCCATGGCCTGGCAGAAGATTCTCATCGTGGTGGCGTTCCTGGCGGTGCTCTACAACCTTGGCGCCGCGCTGTTCCACATGATGACGGACAAGGGCCAGTCATCGAAGATGGCGCGGTCGCTGACCTGGAGGATCGGACTTTCGGTCGCGCTCATCCTGCTCGTGGTGCTCGGCATCTTCACCGGTGTCATCGAGCCGCACGGCGTCATCGTGGGCCAAAAAGGGGACGGAGGGAATTAAGTCGCGGTGCAAAAAGGGGACGGTGCAAAAAGGGGACGGAGGGAATTAAGTTGCAACTTAATTCCCTCCGTCCCCTTTTTTCCCCTTTTTTTCCTGGCGGGGCGAAGGTACGGGCTATAGCACGTAGACGAAGAGGAACAGCCCAAGCCATACCACGTCGACGAAGTGCCAGTACCAGGCCACCGCCTCGAAAGCGAAGTGATTCTCGCGCGTGAAATGCCCTTTCGCGCAGCGGAACCAGATCACGGTCAACATGATCGCGCCCAGCGTCACGTGCATGCCGTGGAATCCGGTCAACATGAAGAACGTCGATCCATAGACACCCGAGCCCAGTGTCAGGTTGAGCTCGTGGTAGGCGTGAATGTATTCCTCAGCCTGGAAAAACAGGAAGGCCGCACCCAAGGCGATGGTCGCGCCCAGCCACACCAGCAACTTGCGCCGATGCCCGGCGCGCAGCGCGTGGTGCGCGATGGTGATGGTGACGCCCGACGAGAGCAGCAACAGCGTGTTGAGAAGCGGCAACCCCCAGGCCGGGATCGTCTCGAAACGGCCGCCGATGGCCGCAGGACCGTTGGTTGGCCATGCAGACGAGAACGTCGACCACAGGAACTCCTGGGTCGCGACGCCGTCACCCACGCCTCCGAGCCACGGCACCGCCAAAGCTCGCGCATAGAACAGTGCGCCAAAAAACGCGCCGAAGAACATCACCTCGGAAAAAATGAACCAGAGCATGCCCATGCGAAAGGACACGTCGACCTGGCTGTTGTAATGCCCGTGCAGGCTCTCCGAGATCACGTCGGCGAACCAGCGGAACAGCATGAAAAGCAGCGAGGCCACGCCCGCGAGCAGCAACCACCGGCCGAAATCCATGCCGTTGACCCACGTCGCAGCGCCCAGCATGGTGGTGAAAAGCGCGACAGAGCAAACGATCGGCCAGCGGCTGCCGTGCGGTACGAAATAGATGGTCGGGTCGGGCTGGACTGCGTGCGCCATGTGGGCCACCGGCTTAAAGTAAGAGTCGAAAGGGTCGGAAAGAATTATCCAGAAGACACGAAGGTCGGCGACAGCTATCCGGAGATAATCGTCTCTGACCCCTCTTCTCTCGCGGCGATTTGTTGCGTGGCGACATCGTTGCGATAGAAAGTGTACGACAGAGTCAGGGTTTCGACTTCGCGCGGCAGCGCCGGATCGACGATGAAGCGCACCGGCATCGGCCGCGTCTCGCCCGGTTCGAGCCGCTGTTCGGTGAAACAGAAGCATTCGGTCTTGTTGAAATATCTCGAAGACTGCGCGGGCGCGACGCTCGGCACGGCATTGCCGACGATGGCGACGCCGGCGCGATTGCTCGCGGTGAAACTGGCGAGCGTCGGGACCCCTGGGTGAACCTGCATCTCGACCACGTCGGGCGCGAACTGCCAGGCGAGCCCCGAGTTGACGTTGGCGACGAACTGCACCGTCACCAGGCGACCCATGTCCGGCTGACCGGCACCTGCCGCTTCCGCGGTCGTGGCGGCGTCGTCCAGCCGTATGCCGAACACCTTCTCGCACGCGATCCGGTACAGCGGCACGATGGAGAAGCACAGCAGGAAGGTGGCGCCGCAGACCAGTGCGCCGCGACGCAGCATCCCCAGGCTGGCGTCGTCTCGCCCGCTCATTGCGTGCCGACCGCTGCGAGCAGGATGAAACCCGCGTAGACCGTCACGGCCAGCGCAGCCGCGATCAACGCCGTGCGCCGCGCGGCTCGATGTTTCGAGTCGGTGCTCGATGGAGTGTCGCGCTGCGGCATGGGAATGACCGGATCAATGAGTGACATCGCCATGCGCGAGCATGCGATCGTCGATCTTCGGCGGCGTGGTGAAACTGTGATGCGGAGGGGGGCTCGAGAGCGTCCATTCCAGCCCGCGCGCGCCTTCCCACACCTGGGCGGTCGCGGGCGCGCCGCCGCGGATCGTCGACCAGACGATGTAGGCGAACAGCAGTTGCGCCAGTCCGAAGCCGAAGCCGCCGATCGACGACCAGAGGTTGAAGTCGGCGAACGCGACATTGTAGTCGGGCACGCGCCGCTGCATGCCCGCAAGCCCGAGGAAATGCTGCGGGAAGAACAGCAGGTTCACGAAGAACGTGGACAGCCAGAAATGCCACTTGCCTAGCGTCTCGTTGTACATGTGGCCGGTCCATTTCGGCAGCCAGTAATAACAGCCGGCCATGATCCCGAAGATGGCTCCGGTCACCAGGACATAGTGGAAGTGCGCAACCACGAAGTAGGTGTCGTGGTACTGGAAGTCGGCGGGCACGATCGCGAGCATGAGTCCCGAGAAGCCGCCGATCGAGAACATGATGACGAAGCCCAGCGCGAACAGCATCGGCGTCTCGAAGGTCAGCGAGCCCTTGTACATGGTGCTGACCCAGTTGAAGACCTTCACCCCCGTCGGTACCGCGATCAGCATCGTCGCGTACATGAAGTAGAGCTCGCCGCCGAGCGGCATGCCCACCGTGAACATGTGGTGCGCCCACACGATGAAGGACAGGAACGCGATCGACGCGACCGCATACACCATCGCCTGATAACCGAACAGCGGCTTGCGCGAAAACGTCGGGATGATCTCCGACACGATCCCGAATGCGGGCAGGATCATGATGTAGACCTCGGGGTGCCCGAAGAACCAGAAAATATGCTGGAACATCACGGGGTCGCCGCCGCCACCGGCGAAGAAGAACGTGGTGCCGAAGAATTTGTCGGTCAGCAGCATGGTGACCGCGCCCGCGAGCACCGGCATCACCGCAATCAGCAGGAACGCGGTGATGAGCCAGGACCAGACGAACAGCGGCATCTTGAGCAGGTCCATCCCCGGCGCGCGCATGTTGAGGATGGTGGCGATCACGTTGATCGCGCCCATGATGGAGCTGATGCCCATCATGTGCACCGCGAAGATCACGAACGCGACGTTGTTGCCGCCCTGGAGGCTCAAGGGCGGATACAGCGTCCAGCCGCCCGCGGGTCCGCCGCCGGGCAGCACCAGGGTCACCAGCAGCAGGGTGAAGGCGAAGGGAAGAATCCAGAACGACCAGTTGTTCAGGCGCGGCAATGCCATGTCCGGCGCGCCGATCATCATCGGGATCATCCAGTTGGCGAGGCCGACGAATGCGGGCATGACTGCGCCGAAGATCATCACCAGCGCGTGCATCGTGGTCATCTGGTTGAAGAATTCGGGGTGCACGAACTGCAGGCCCGGCTGGAACAGCTCCGCGCGGATCGCCATCGCCATCGAGCCGCCGACGAAGAACATCAGCAGCGAGAACAGCAGGTACAGCGTGCCGATGTCCTTGTGGTTCGTCGACATGAACCAGCGTTCGAAGAATCCCACGCTGTGTTCATGCGCCGGATGTTCGTGCGCGTCGTCGTGATGCCCGACTTCGGGATGCGCAGTTCCGGTCGCGGCCGGGGGGAGGACAGTCGCCATGATCTTCTCGCCTCAGCGCGCTATGGGGGGAACGGCAGCGGCGGTGGCCGTCGCGCCGGCAGCGGAAGTCGGCGCGGAATAGTTCGACGCCATCGCGGAGACGCTACCGGGGTTGGCCGGCTGCGCCGCCAGCCACCGCTGGAACTCCGCCTTGGGAACCGCTTCTACAACTATTGGCATGAAGCCATGGTCCTTGCCGCAAAGCTCCGCGCACACGCCGCGATAAGTGCCGGGAGTCTTGATGTCGGTCCAGGCCTCGTTGATGAATCCGGGGATCGCATCCTGCTTCCAGCCGAGCTGTGGCACCCACCAGGCATGGATGACGTCGTCCGCGGTCACTATGAAGCGGATCTTGGTGTCGATCGGCAGCACCAGCGGCTTGTCGACATCCAGCAGGTAGGTGTTGACCCCGTCCTTCGCGAGCGCGGCTGGATCGAGCCCCGAGCGCAGCTGGCGCGTGCGATCGCTGTCGCGCGCCAGGCTGGAGATGAAGTTGACGTCGGTGCCGACGTACTCGTAACGCCACTTCCACTGGTAACCGGTGACCTTCACCGTCAGCTCGGCGTCGCGCACGTCGCTCATGCGGATCAGCGTTTTCGTCGAGGGCACGGCCATCACGATCAGCACGATCACCGGCACGGTGGTCCATACGATCTCGACCCACGTCGAATGCACGAGGGTGGTATCCGCGACGGCGCCGCGCGACTTGCGAAACGCGAACATGCAGTAGGCCATCGCGCCAAACACGATGATCGCGATTACCACGCAGATGCCGAGCACGATCATGTGCAGGTCGTAGACGGCCTGCGACGTCTCGGTGACGCCCGGCGCCATGTTGAGCTGCCAACGCACGGGATCGGCGTGTGCAAGCCCCGCGATTGCGATCAGGGACGACCAGACCAGGGCTGCACGCAGAAAACCAGGTACTCGCTTCATCGCATCAACCCAATTCCCAGGGAGCTCTTCGGGAAGCCCCGGACAGGAGCGCACCAGCAAAGCTGTGAAAGTCGCGCCAACCCGGACCGCTTCGATCGCTTGCACGATCGGTTCGCACACCGGGGTCCTTGCATGTCGTGCTGCTGAAATCCCTCCTGGCTCGCGTCCCGAACGCCTTCATGCGCGGGTCCGCGTGCTTCCGCGTCTCGGCACACCCCGCGCCGCGGTCGCTTTGAAATGCCGGAAGCCGCCATGATAGTAGTCGCCGTGAGTGGCGGACAAGCGCGCATCGGGTACGTTGGCGCCGCCGCCAGCCCCGATGCGGTGGAACAACGAGGGGGTTTGCCCATGCCGACTGGCAGTTCCGAGAACATCACCGAACTCCTCGGGCGTTGGCGTGCGGGTGACGAGGCGGCCGGCGAGGCGCTGGTGCGCGAGGTGTATCCCGTGTTGCAGAAGCTCGCCGCGGCGCAGGTCAGGCGCCACGACGGCGGCACCCTCAGGGCGACCGAAATCGTCAACGAAGCCTACCTCAAGCTCAAGCTCCAGGATCGGGTGGAGTGGCAGAGCCGGGCACATTTCTTCGCGATAGCAGCGACGGTCATGCGGCGCGTCCTGATCGATCACCTGCGGGACCGCCAGCGTCCCATGCACGGGGGCGGGATCCGCTTCGTCCCGCACGATTCCCTCGGCGAGGACGAGCAGGAGCTGGCCGACGACCCCATCAACTGGCTGTCGCTCGACCAGGCACTGTCGGAGCTGGAACAGACCCTTCCGGCGCTGGCCAAAGTCGTTGAATTGCGATTGTTCGGTGGACTCGAGTCGGAAGAAATCGCCCAGGCGACCGGCACGTCCACCGCGACCGTGGGTCGGCAGTGGCGGTTCGCCAAGGCCTGGCTTGCCGACCGGCTCGAGATTGACCTAGATGACCTCGGCCGCTGAACTTCCGCCCTCGCCGCGGTATCCCGCGGCGAAGACTCTCCCGGATCCGGCCCCCGGGGCAGCTCCCATCCCGCCTCAGGAAGAGACGCCTGGGACAACGGGGCCGACCACCCCATCGCTGTCGACGGTGCATTCGCTGTTCGACCAGCTGGTCGATCTGCCCAGTCACGAGTCCCGGCGCAGGCTCGCCGCGCTGTCGACCACCGATCCCCAGCTGGT
>JBGTIG010000034.1:0-20541 GCA_041745755.1 Lysobacterales bacterium | reverse complement strand
GCGGGGTTGCGTGTAGGGTTCGGTCGCCGCGGGCGCCGGGTCGATGTTGTTGAGGGCTGCGGTCGACTCCGCCGCGGGCGGGAGCGCGACCGGCCGGGCGGGCTTTCTACTGCGCGCGATGCCGCTGGCCAGCAGGCGCTGCACGCCGGCTTGAGCTTCTCCTGTGCGTTCGGCCTCCTCGCCCGCGAGGTCGTAATCGCCCGCTCCGGCGTGCGTGTCGAGCACGAACAGCGGCGAGGGCTTGCGCATCAGCGCGTCGAGGAGCGCAAGCAGGCATACGTGCTTGAGCACGTCGGCGTGGTTGCCGGCATGGAAGCCGTGCCGGTAGTTCATGCGCCGCGCGATCTTCGAGGAGTTCGCATGTCACCATGCTAGCCGGACATGCCGCGTCCGGATGCGAATTTTTTGAACCGATGGTCCCGTGCGCCATGCGCACGCGGCGGTCAGGACATGGCGAGCGGCGCGAATGTCTGCAGGGCGAGAAGCGACGACTTGCCGAGGACAATGCCGATGGCAAGCGCCGCGAGCACATCGCTCGGGTAGTGCAGGCCGAGCAGCACTCGCGACAACGCGACACTGATCGCAAAGGGAACCAGCAGCCACGCCAGCAACGGGAACCAGGCGACGGCGATGAAGGTGAAAGCCACCGCATGCAGCGTGTGACCGGAAGGAAAGCTGAACTCGTCGAGTGGCGCGATCCACGCGTGGATACGGGCATCCGCCACGAACGGTCGTGGCCGTCGGGTCACCCGCTTGAGCGCCTTGTAGAGCCCGAGCGATACCAGCCCGGTAGCGGCGAGATGCAGCGACGCAAACAGGCCGCGGGTTCCCCCGAGGGCCATCAAACCCGCCATCAGCAGGTACCAGAACACGCCGTCGCCGAGACGGCTGACGGCAACGAAATAGCCGCGCACCGGGTTGCTGGCGCAGCGCTGATTCGCGCGGATGCACCACTGCGATTCATTGGCGAACGGTCGATAGGAGACGATTTTCATCGAGCCCTCCCGACCGCCGGTGTGTCGAGTGTGGCGGCAGGTTGGACAGTTCCACCGCAGGCGTGGACGATTTGCGTCGCCAGCAACTCGAAGTCGACCGCGACCTGCTCGGGGCTGAGGTGGGCGACCGCGTCGCGTGCATTGCGGCGAAGGTCCGGGCGGGATGCCACTTCGTCGGCCAGCGCGATACACGCCTGCACGAACGCCTGCGCGTCGTCGGGTGCGATGGCTGCGCCGTTGACACCCGATTTCAGGAAATCGATCGCGGCGCCCTGCGCGAATGCCACCACCGGCACACCCGAGGAGAGGGCTTCGAGCGTGACATTGCCGTAGGTTTCGCTCAGGCTGGGAAACACGAAGAGATCGCCGCTGGCGTAATGCGCGGCAAGATCCACGCCGGTGCGAACGCCGCAGAAGATGGCATCCGGCAGGTCCCTGGTCAGCGCGGCGAGCGCGGGTCCTTCGCCCACGAGAACCAGCCTTGCGTCTTCGTGGCGGCGACGGATGGCTTTGTACGCCGCCAGCAGCAGGTCGAGGTTCTTTTCCGCCGCGAGCCGCCCGACATGCAGCACCGCGAGTTGCTGCGGTTGCAGCCCCCAGGCTGCGCGCAGCTGCTCGCTGCGCCTTTCCGGTGAAAACCGCGCGGTATCGATTCCGCGCCGCAGCAGCATCACGTTCTCGATGCGGCGTTCGACGAGCTCTGCCTGCAGGGCGGATGTCGGCACCAGCGTCGCCTGGGCGCGATTGTGGAATCGTCGCAGCCACCACGCCGCGACAGGTTTCAGCAGACCCGCGCCGTAGTGATCGAGGTATTCATCGAACCGTGTGTGGAATCCCGTGAGAACGGGTATGCCGAGCGAGCGCGCGGCGCGCAATGCCGAGAACCCGAGTGGCCCCTCGGTCGCGACATAGATCGCATCCGGCGGATTGGAACGCCAGCGCCTTCGCAGCTGGCTGCCGGCGGGCCAGCCGAAACGCATTCCCGGGTAACGCGGAACGGCGTGCGATGCCACGAGGAGCTCGCCGCCGTCGCCGATTCCGCCTTCGTTTGCTCCCGCGCGCGCGCCATCGACAGGTTGCCAGGGCCGCACTACTTCCACCCGATGACCGCGCCCGCGCAGGCATTCGACCAGCGAACGCACCGTCAGTGCGACTCCATTGACTTCCGGTGGATAGGTTTCGCTGACGAAGGCAAGGCGCATCGGAATGCAGGAACTCCTGCAGAGTTCATGCATCCTCACCGCAAGACGTGTCCCGCAGATGAAACTGCGGTTACTCCCCCATGACAGGAACTGCGCGGGTCTTCGCCGCTGCACATCGCTCCGGCACGCGCGACCCCTGCCGCTGCCCGCGCTCCCTCAGGCGGCGCCGAGCACGAGCCTGAAGTCGGCGTTCGACAGCAGTTTGCGCTCCTGCTCGAGATCCGCACGCGTCAGCGGTCGTGCGTCGAGCCAGGATTCGTCGATTGCGAGACGCAAACTGCTGCCAGATGCGCGCAGCTCCATCGCGGGCAGTGCCTCGTCGCTGCGGGCGCGGTGCAGGCGGATCGCGAGTCGCAACAGTACTGCCACCGCGACCACGGGTTGCTGAACGCGCTCCGGCAGCTCCGCCAGGCGCTGCATCGCGGCAGCAGGCCCGCGGCGCTGCGTATGCAGGAGGAACGCGAGGATCTGCTTCTCCTGCGACGAAAAACCCGGCAAGTCGCCGTGCTCGACCAGGTAAGCCGCGTGCAGGTGATGCTGACTGTGTGCGACTGCCAGCCCGATCTCGTGCAGGCGCGAGGCAAAACGCAACCAGGCCTCCGCGGCGTCATCGAGTCCCCAGGTCCTGCGCACCTGCTCGAACATCGAGATCGCCGTGGCCTCCACTCGCCTGGCCTGTTCGAGATCGACGGCGTAGCGCCGAGACCACGCGGCGACCGCTCGTTCCCGCGGATCTCGTTGCTCGGCGCGACCAATCATGTCCCAGAGCAGCCCTTCCCGGAGTGCGGACTCGCTGATGAGCATGCGCTCGAGTTGCAGCACCTCGAACACGGCGTCGAGGATCACGGCGCCCCCCGCGATCACCGGTCGGCGCTGTTCGCTCAAGTCCGGCAGGCGGATGTTGTCGACATGACCCGCAGCGACGATGACCTCGCGGATCTGCGACAGCGAATCGCGGGTCACCACCCAGTCGCCGGCGCCCAGCTCGCGCGAGATGCTGCCGAGGGCCTTGATGGTGCCCGAGCTGCCGATGGCCTCGGACCAGCCGCGCGCACGGTAAACCGGTGCGAACTGCCGCAGCTCCACCGCGATCTCGGTGCGCGCGCGCGACCATCGCTTGCGCGTGATGCTTCCGTCCGGGAACAGGTGCTTCGTGCTCACCACGCAGCCCATCTGCAGACTCTCGGTTTCCAGCGCGTCGAGACCTTCCCCGATGATGAACTCGGTGCTGCCGCCACCGATGTCCACCACCAGACGACGGCCAGGGAGTCTGGGAAAGGCGTGCGCTACGCCCAGATAGATCAGCCGCGCCTCCTCCCGACCTGGAGCGACCTCGATGGCGTGCCCGAGTTCGTGTTCCGCGCCGTCCAGAAACGCGCGGGGATCGGCCAGCCGCCGCACGGTATTGGTCGCGACCGCGCGCACTCGGGTTGTCGGCAGGCCGCTCAGCCGCTGCCCGAACCGCGATAGGCAGGCGAGCGCGCGTCCGCGGTACGCCTCGTCGAGACTGCCGTCATCACCGAGTCCTGCCGCGAGTCGGACCATCTCGCGCATGCGGTCGATGATCTGCAGCGAGCCGAGTTCGTAACGCGCCACCAGCATGTGGAAGCTGTTGGATCCAAGGTCGACGGATGCGATCACGTCGCCTTCGCCGATCGCGGACGCGGCACCATTCATCGCGTGATGCGGTCGAGCAGGAACTGCTGCGCGCCATGCGCAGGCGCGGCCTCGGCACTTCCCGATTGCAGGCGCTCGTATTCTCCATCGGGTCCCAGGCGCCAGGCGCGCTGGTTGTCGGCGAGGTAGTTGTCGAGCGCCTCTTCGCGCACGCGTGTCGCGAGCACGGGATCGAGGATCGGAAAGCAGGCCTCGACCCTGCGCAACAGATTGCGTTCGAGCCAGTCGGCGCTCGAACACCAGACCTCGGGTGAGCCGTCGTTCTCGAAGAAATACACGCGGCTGTGTTCGAGGAAACGATCGACCACCGAGACCACGCGTATGTGGTCCGACACTCCGGGCACGCCTGGACGCAGGGCGCAGGTACCGCGGACGATCAGGTCGATGGCCACCCCGGCACCGGAAGCGGCGTACAGGGCACGAATGGTTTCGGGATCGTTGAGTGCGTTGATCTTGACAATGATGCGCGCGGCGCGGCCGGCGCGTGCGTGCGCAGCCTCGCGACCAATCTTGCTGATCAATGCCTTGTGGAGGGTGAACGGCGACTGCAGCACGTGGTCGAGCTTGATCACGGGGCCGAGGCCCGACAGCTGCTGGAACATCCGGTTGACGTCGTTGCAGATGGCGGGGTGGGTCGTGAGCAGGCCGATATCCGTATAGGCGCGTGTCGTGCGTGTGTGGTAATTGCCGGTGGAGAGATGCGTGTAGCGCACCAGGCCCTGCGCCTCGCGCCGGACGATCAGCAGCATCTTCGAATGCGTCTTGTACCCGACCACCCCGTAGACCACCTGGACCCCTGCTTCCTGCAGGCGGTCGGCCAGCGCGATGTTGGTGTCCTCATCGAAACGCGCGCGCAGTTCGACCACCACCGTCACGTCCTTGCCATTGTGCGCGGCCTGGATCAGGTGCCCGACGAGGGGCGAATCCTTGCCCGCGCGATACAGGGTCTGCTTGATTGCGAGTACGTCCGGATCGACGCTGGCGTGGCGCAGCAGTTCGACCACGGGTGCGAACGAGTCGAACGGATGGTGCAGCAGCACGTCGCGCGCCCGGATCGCGTCGAACGGAGACTCGAAGCTGGAGAATGCTTCCGGAATGCGCGGGACAAACGGCGGAAACTTCAGTTCCGGCCGGTCGACCATCTCGTAGAGCTGGGCCACGCGATTGAGGTTGACGGGACCCGCGCAGCGGTACACGTCCTCTGCATTTAGATGGAAGTGGCCCGCGAGGAACTCAATGATCCGCTGCGGGCACTTGGTGGCGACTTCGAGCCTGACCGCATCCGCATAGCCCCGCTCCATCAGTTCGTCGCGGAGCGCGAGTGCGAGATTCTCGACCTCGTCCTCGTCGACGATGAGTTCGGAGTCGCGCGTGACGCGGAACTGGTACGAGCCCTTGACCTGCATGCCCGGGAACAACTCGCCCACGAACTCCTGCAGTACCGCCGACAGAAGTACGAAAGCCTGGCGCGACTCCGCGATGGCGGCAGGCAGTTCGATGACGCGTGGCAGCGATCGCGGCGCGCGCACGAGAGCGATGTTGCCCTCTCGTCCGAACGCATCGCGACCCGTTAGTACCACCGCAAGATTGAGGCTCTTGTTGAGGATGCGGGGAAACGGATGGGCGGGATCGAGTCCGAGCGGGGACAGCACCGGCAGGATCTCGCGCCGGAAGTGTTCGAGCAGCCAGCGCGTCTGCGCGGCTTTCCACTCGCTGCGACCGAGCAGGCGGATGCCTTGCCGCTTGAGCGCAGGACGCAAGGTGCGCGACCAGTACGCGTACTGCTCGTCGATCAGGTGTCCGGCGCGTGATCGGATGCGCGCGAGCGCTTCCTGGGGACTCAAACCATCCGGACCTACCGATGGCTGCGCCAGCACCAGCTGCTGCTTGAGTGAAGCGACACGGATTTCGAAGAACTCGTCGAGATTCGAACTGCAGATGCCGAGGTAGCGCACCCGTTCGAGCAGTGGGACGCTTTCGTCGCGTGCCTGCGCCAGCACGCGCGCATTGAACTCGAGCTGGCTGAGCTCGCGGTTGAAGAACAGGGGGCCCGACGCCGACGCCTTGCGGCGCGGCCGCGAACTCCGCGACTTGTCGGCAGGACCCGCGCGCTTCGGGCGCGATCGCTCAGGCGGCATGTTCACGCTCAGGCTCGGTCCAGAGCTGCGCCTCGTCGAAGCGGCAGGTGAAGGTGCTGCCGCGTCCGGGTTCGCTCTGGATGTCGAGACATCCGTGATGCAGGTTCAGCACGTGCTTGACGATAGCGAGCCCAAGACCGGTGCCGCCGGTATCGCGCGACCGCGAATTCGACACCCGGTAGAAGCGCTCGGTGATGCGCGGCAGATGCTCGGGCGGAATGCCGACGCCGGTGTCACTGACCGAGAACTCGGCGCCGCCGTCGGCTCGCCTGCGCCAGGCCAGCGAGACCTGCCCGCCGGAGGGCGTATACCGCACCGCATTGGTGACAAGATTGGAGAACGCGCTGTGCAGATCCTTGTCCGCACCCACGAGGTCAGCCTCGGCACGCGCCTCCACGGCGACGCGGTGCCGACCCTGGCTCAGGGCATCGGCTTCGCGCTGCAGGGTGGCGAGCATGCTGCGCATATTGACCCGTCCTGCCACGACCTCGTTCTGCGCCTCGAGCCGCGACAGCGTGAGCAGGTCTTCCACGATCTGCGCCATGCGCAACGACTGCCGGCGCATCTCGTCGACCATCGGCGACCATTGCGGTGTCTCCTCCGCATCCATCATGTCGAGATAGCCATGCAGCACCGTGAGCGGCGTACGCAGCTCGTGCGAGACGTTGGCCACGAAGTCGCGCCGCATCCCCTCGAGTCGCATCAGGTTGGAAATGTCGCGCACCACCAGCAGCTGCTGCTGTCGCGAGTAGGGTATGAGGCGCATGCTCAGCCGCAGCGCTTCGTCGCCCGGGGCCGGGACATCGATCAGCGGCTCGGGAAAGCCGGATTCAGCGAGCCATGCGCGTACGCGCGGCGAATCGAGCACGAGATCGAGTCGTGCACCGCGATCCTGGCGGAGATTGAGGCCGAGCAGGCGTTGCGCTGCCGCGTTCAACCACACGATCTCCCGCCCGAGCGTCGTCACGATCACGCCGTCGGGAAGCGCGGCCGCCGCCTCGCGAAAGGCGCGCAGCAGACGCACCAGGCGCCGCTTGCGGGAGCGGTCCTGCTCGAGTCGCCCGTGCACGGTCCAGGCGAGGTCGGACCAGACGCCCCAGTCCTCGGGGGGCGGCAGGCGCCGTCGGGATCTCAGCCAGCGCTGCAGTCTCAGCAGGCTGCGCAGCGACATCGCCACGTAGCCGGCAAGCGCGAGAATGAGCGCCCATTCGACGCGATCCACGAGCAAACCAACGACGAGGGCCACCAGCAGCAGCAGCACGAGCCGACCGATCGATATCTGCCAGGCGTGTTGTTTGAGCAATGCCATGGGCGAAGACTAACGCGCCGGGGCTTCACCGCCACACCGGTCGGCCGACAGGCGTGCGCGGGGCGCGATCACACGGCAGGGGTGGTCGAGAAACGGTACCCGGATCCCCGCACCGTCTGGATCAGCCCATCGAGCGCATGCGGCTCGAGTGTCTTGCGCAGGCGCCGGATGTGTACATCGACCGTGCGTTCCTCGACGTAGACATTGCCGCCCCACACCTGGTCCAGCAGCTGGCTGCGCGAATACACGCGCTCGGCGTGCGTCATGAAAAAATGCAGGAGGCGGTATTCCGTAGGTCCGATCGGGATCGGCGTGGTTCCCGCGTACACGCGATGCGCGGCGCCGTCGATGCGCAGACCCCCGGCATCGACGTTGCCGTCCTCGGCTTCGGCGCGGTTGCGGCGCATGACGGCCTTCACCCTCGCCATCAACTCGCGAGTCGAGAAAGGCTTGACCACATAGTCGTCGACACCGGCCTCGAGGCCACCGACCCGATCGTTCTCCTCGCCGCGGGCGGTGAGCATGATGATCGGCACTTCCCGCGTCATCTCTTCGCGTCGCAGCCGCCGCGCAAACTCGATGCCGGTGGTTCCGGGCAGCATCCAGTCCAGCAGGATGAGGTCGGGCACGCGCCGCATGATGGCTTCCTGGGCGGAGCGCGCGTCGGCGGCGTGCACGGGCTGCATGCCGGATCGGGTGACGGCGAAAGCGACCATGTCGCGAATGGCGGCCTCGTCTTCGACGATGAGGATCTGTTTCTGCACGATCGATTCCCGCTGACGCAATAGTGTCGCAAAGCGGAAGTTGACTACATTTTCATTGCAGCCAGAAGACAGACCGTGCAAAGCGCTCTTCGGCACGCCGTGCGGACGCTTCAGGGACCCACGCGCTGGTTGCGCCGTTCCTCCTGTACGAACAGCGCCCACGGGGTGATCTGCACGATGCGCGCCTCGATCCGCGCGCGCTGGTAGTGATCGACATCCGATCGATCAAGCAGGGTCCTGAGCTGCCCCATCGCGTCGTCCGGACGCCCGTTGAGCAATGTGAGCTCGGCGTACATCTCGCCCGCCCTCACCTCATCGCCCGCAAGCTGGCTGGCGCGCGCGTAGGTCTCGATCAGCGCGGGGTCGGCTTCGATCTTCTCGAGCACCGGCTTCAGCCGCTCGGTGGCACGCCGGGCGTCCTTCTCGCGTGACTGTGCCAGCAGCACCGTCGCCAGCGACTGCGTGATGGCGCGCTCGCCCGGGCGCTTGGCATCGAGCGCCTCCACGCGCGCCACCGCTTCGGCGTGTCGACCGGATAGGCTCTCCGCCTCGGCCAGTGCCAACTGCACGGGTATCGAATGCGGCACGTCCCGATCGAGCGCCGAGAAAACCTTGACGGCCTCCTCCGCGCGTCCTGCGCGCACCAGTGCGAGTCCGAGCCCGTAGCGACGTGCGTTGGCCAGCGCCGGGTCTTTCCCGGATCCGGCCTCGAGATTGCGCCGATAGTCCTGTGCGAGCAGCGAGGGGGTCGGACTCGCAAGCGCGCGGGTGCGTTCGCGAAACACGAGGAAAGCGGGCAGCGCCGTACTGGCCGATCGATCGACGGGAGAGGCCACGGCGGGTTGCGCCGCGATCCTGGGCACGGTCAACGGCATCGACAGGGTCGTTTCACTGTCATCAGCGCGTGGCCGCCCCTCGCCCCGTATCAGGGCGGCACGCTCCTTGGCCTCGGCGATACGGGTCGTGTCGACCGGGTGCGTGCGAAGGAATTCCGGGATCTGCGAACCATTGGCCCGGTTGGCGCGGTGCATCCGCGCGAAGAAGTCTGCCATCCCATCCACATCGAAGCCGGCGCGCCCGAGCGTCTGGATGCCGATGCGATCGGACTCGTACTCGTTGCCCCGGGTGAAATTGATCATCTGCTGCTGCAGCAGCGCGGTGCCGCCGACGACCGCCGCCTGCGCGAGGTCACCGGAGGAATTGCCGGCGGCCTGGGCCGCCACGATCGCGCCCAGCATCGCGAGCGCGATCGGCAGCTGCGATTTCGACGCCGATTCGAAGGCGCGCGCCAGATGCCGCTGGGTGATGTGCGCCACCTCGTGGGCGAGTACGGCGGCCAGCTCGCTTTCGGTTTCGGCCGTCGCGATCAGTCCCGCGTGCACGCCGATGTAGCCGCCCGGCATCGCGAACGCGTTGAGCGAAACATCGCGCAGCACGAAGAACGTGAAGTCCCGATCCGGACGCTCGCTCTGCGCCACCAGTCGATAACCCAGTGCATCGATGTAGTCCCGGATCTGCGGGTCGTCGAAGATCAGGTTGGCGGCGCGCATCTCGCGCAGCATCTGCTCACCGTACCGGCGTTCAAGGTCCGGCGTGAGCAGCACGTCGGCGGAACTGCCGAAGTCCGGCAGGCGGACATCCGCAGCGAATGCGCTGCCGGCGGCGAGGGTCAACGAGGCGCTGAACAGGGCGCTCAGGAGATGGGGTTTCACGGCTGTCCGCAGGAAGGAGCGTCTGGGTTGGACAAGGTACTGGAGTTGCGGTTCCCGCGCTCCCTGGCGCCCACCCCGTTCACGCTGCGGTCGCTTGCGCCACGATGACGCATGGGAGAATCGGTGCCCAGCCCGTCCGGAGTCGACCCATGGCCAGAGTCGAAATCTATTCGACCGCGATTTGCCCCTACTGCATGGCAGCCAAGAACCTGCTCAAGCAGCGGGGACTTGAATTCACGGAGTTCCTGATCGACCGGGACAGCGCCAAGCGTGTCGAGATGCTGGAGCGCAGCAACCAGAGCCGCACGGTGCCGCAGATTTTCGTCAATGGCGAACACATCGGCGGCTACGACGATCTGGTCAAGTCCGATCGCGACGGTCGACTCGCGGAGCTGGTCGCCGCGACCCCATGATCGGGAAGACCCGCAGCCTCCCCGCCCCGGGGACCGTGAAGACTCCGATCTGCGTCATTCGTGGTGATGGCATCGGTCCCGAAGTCGTGGACGCCACCCTGGTCGTGCTGGATGCGCTCGGCGGATTCGAGTACGACTTTGCCCTCGCCGGCATCGCCGCGCTCCAAGCCGAGGGCGAGCTGTTGCCGCAGGGCACGCTCGATGCCATCCATCGACATCGCATCGCGCTCAAGGGCCCGCTGACCACGCCGGTGGGCGAGGGGTTCTCGTCGATCAACGTCGAGCTTCGCCGCCGCTTCGATCTCTATGCCAACGTGCGTCCGGCGCTGTCGTTTCCGGGAACGCGCGCGCGCTACGAAAACATCGACCTGGTGACCGTGCGCGAGAACACCGAGGGCGCCTACCGCAGCGAAGGCCAGACACTGTCGGCGGACGGCGACACCGCGCAGTCGATGATCCAGGTGACGCGTCGCGGTTCCGAGCGCATCGTGCGCTATGCCTTCGAGTTCGCGCGCCGCGCAGGGCGCCGGAAGGTGGCGATCGTGCACAAGGCCAACATCATGAAAACGACGTCGGGACTCTTTCTCAACGTCGCGCGCGAGGTGGCGAAGGAGTTCGCGGACATCGAGACCGAGGAGTTCATCGTCGACAACACCTGCATGCAGCTGGTGATGCGGCCAGAGCGCTTCGATGTAATCGTCACCACCAACCTGTTCGGCGACATCATCTCTGATCTCTGCGCGGGCCTGGTGGGCGGGCTCGGGCTCGCTCCGGGCGCCAACATAGGCACCGATGCCGCGATCTTCGAAGCTGTCCACGGCTCCGCGCCGGACATCGCCGGCCAGGGCGTCGCCAATCCGTGCGCGTTGCTGCTCGCCGCGGCGCAGATGCTGCAGCACCTGGGTCGCGATGAGGACGCGCGGACGCTCCACGCGGCCATCCGCGGGACCCTCGCGGCCCATGACCGCGTGACACCCGACCTCGGAGGCAGCGGCACTACCACGACGATCGCCCAGGCCATCCGCGAACGGGTCCTCGCTGCGTGATCCGATTGACGTCGGAAGCGACGCCGTCCCCGACCCCCTCCGTAGCAGCCGAGCTTGCTCGGCTGACCGATCACCGTGTCGACCCATCACCGTGCCGAACAAGTTCGGCACCTAAGGTCGAATGCGACGCCTTCCCCCCACCCCCCCGTAGCAGCCGAGCGTGCTCGGCTGACCGATCACCCTGCCGGCCCATCACCGTGCCGAACAAGTGCGGCACCTACGGTCGGATTGGAAGCCTGTCCCCACCCCCGTAGCAGCCGAGCTCGCTCGGCTGACCCCACTCGGATCATTGCGGTGCGGTGAGCAGGATAAAGGGACTGTTCGTGCGCGCAAATCGTCCGCCGACGCTGTTCTGCGGCGTCACATCGTAGGTCACGGTGCCCGCGCCGGTGGTCGCCGGCAGTGTGAACGCCACGGTTCCGGCGGGCTGGTCGTTGAACGGCACCGTCGGGCAACTGCGGCAATAACCCCGTCGGTGAATCGCCGGATACTGCGTGCCATTGACGTACGCGGAAGTCTGCGCGAACGCGAAACTGCCGTTGCCGTTCGCGTCGTAGTAGAAGAACAACCCGAACATTCCGTCCTGGTTGTTCAGGCGGAAGTTGATCAGCGACCAGCCCCAGCCATCGTCCATGCCACCACCGAACCAGAGTCCGCTACGGTCCGCATCGGCGCGCGCGCTGGCCGCGATGACCGGCTCCATGCACCAGCGCACGTTCTGATCTGAGCCGAGCGAGAAGGTCATCACCGCCACGGCATTGGCAGCATTGCGGCCATCGTTGCAGGGGGCCTGCGCCGCAGGATTGTTGAAGTCGAGCGATACGGTGCCCGAATCGGCCGACACCGCCTGCTGCGGCGGCGTGTTCGCGGCGTTGTAGCGGTAGCGCAGGAGGCTCTTGCCGTTGGTGTCGGTGTTTGCCACGAAAACGCCATTCACGACGTTTCCGACCGCCTGGAACCATTCCGGCTCGCCGGTGGCTCCGTAGGTATAGAACGTCAGCACATACACCGAGCCACTGGCGCGCACGAAATCGATGCCGTGACCATCGCGCTTCACGTCGAACAGATTGTTGGATGCGGGCAGCACCGGCGGTGGCGGATCGACCGCGCTGGTGCCCCAGCCCACGGCCTCGAGCATGGGCCCACCCAGCCTTAGATCGCGCTGACCAACCGACGCCTGCGCGAGCATGAGGTCGCCGGTGTGCCTGGTGCCCACATGCGACAACGACGAGCCCGGACGGATCGGATCGGGCGAGTGCATGAAGATGTAGCTCAGCGGCGCACCGAAACCGGCCGCCACATTGAACGAGGAATTGACGGCACGGAGGTCATCCCAGCGCAGCCGGTTGATGCCGATGATGGCCGCGGCGCGTTCCGCATCGGTGATGTCCATGAATCGACGGAACGTGGTGTCGTCCGGATTCACCACCACCAGGTTGTGCGAGTAGGCGTCGTCGAGACCGTCGAGCTTCTCGCCGATCGGTCCTTCCTCGGCGCGTGTGTTGACGCCACTGATGAACCCGAGTCCGTGCACGAGTTCATGCATGGCAATGGCGATGAAATCGACGCTGCCGAAGGCGCCGCTGCCGGTGAAGCCGTAGTAGTAATCGAACGGCACCTCGTTGGTGTCGATACGATCGTTGAAGGTCGCCCGGATATCGTAGGTCGTGTCGCAGTCGCCGCCGCGCAGGCCGCAGCTGCGCGCTCCTCCGAGCTTGGTCGCAGGCGCCACCGCATAGAACGTGTTGGTGCGCGGCATCCAGCCTTCGCCGGCGAGCAGTGACCTCGGCCCGGCCTGCGCCAGCGTGACGGTGGAACCGGTACCGAGATTGGACCAGCAGGCCTGCACGCGGACCGGCAGGTCGCTCTTGAGCGTATTGCCGATCAGGCGGACGGCTTCGATGACGGCGTTGCGACGTTGTTGCCCGAGCGTGCTGCCGCCGTTGCCACTGACGGGCGCGCGCGCGGCGGGATTGTTCCATTCGGCTACTTCGCAACCATCAGTGGTGTCGCCGAACGCGATCTCGATCGGCAACGCGCCCGGGGGCTGGTCGCTGAGCGTCGCCGTGATCGTGGGCGTGGCCGGAGTGCTCGAGAAGTTGAGCACCGAGATGTACCAGCGTCCCGCGCGCACCGGGAACACGTTGGCACGGCCGATCACCAGCTTTTCGTTCGACTCGATGCTCGCGGAACGATATTGCGCGAAATCGAAAATCTGCTGCACGGTGGGGGGGTTGCCGTTGACCGTGTCGGGAAACGGCGCGACGCTGTTGAGCAGGAGGTCGATGTCGCCCGCGCCGGCATTGCCGATCAGGTCGAGCGTCAGGCGCTGCGACGACGCGGGAACGTCGACGTAGAAGCTGTTCACCAGCGAGCTGCCCGCGAGGTTGAACGTGCGCGGCTGGCCTGATTCGAGCGGAACCGTGGGCGCGGCGAGGAGCGTGCCTGTGCAGAGCAGGGCGATGAGGGTGGGGACGACGACCCGGTAGCAGCGCATGCTCATCGCTCCCGGGTCTTGACGAGGGACTGCGTCGCGTGGACGCGATGCGGTACCGCCGAAGGATGCGCATCGCAGTCGATCGATACCGAACCGTCTGCTGCCAGGGTCGCTTCGGTCCGCATAAGCACCGGAGCCGGCCTCGACAGCCCGCCGCCGATCTTGACCGGGCCTGCGTCAACCCACGCGTCTGTCGCTGCGACCGGCAGCGAAACCACGTCGGCGAACACGGGTTCCTGCGCCTGGGCAAGGCCGGCGCCCATCAGGGCCAGGCAGGAAGAGAACGCTACACAGAACGGACGCAGGCTCACGTGGAACTCCTTGGCCGGCAAACGCCGGACTCATCCCCAAATTGTGTCATGCACGCGGGAAGCTAGCCTCAATAGGATCGACCAGATCACGCAAGTTCGCGACCGGCGGCGAAATGATTCAGGATTGCAACATCCCCACGTCCGGGTCTGAACGCATGACGCAGCGCGACGTGGACAAAGTCCGTCGCCTTGTGGACGGACTCGCGCAAACCATACCCGCGCGCAAGGTAGGCGGCGCACGCGGAGGCCAGCGTGCATCCGGTGCCATGCACCACCAGCGGCAACCGCGGGTGCACGTGGCTCGCGGCACCTTCCGCATCGACGAGGACATCGAAGACGGTGTTGCCGGCGGGCAGGTGTCCGCCCTTGAGGAGCACCGCTGCGGCTCCGAGGCACGCGAGGTCGCGCGCCGCTGCTTCCATCCCACCCGGTCCGATGGAGCGACCGAGCAGCAAGGCGGCTTCCGGCAGGTTCGGTGTGACGAGGCTTGCAAGCGGCATCAGCTCGTTCCGCAGGCAGTCCAGCGCATCCGCCGCGAGCAGCGGATCGCCGCTGGTGGCGACCATCACGGGATCGAGCACGATGTGGGGAGTGCGGTAGCGGATGATCGCGGCGGCAACCGCGCGGATGATCGCGACGTCGCCCAGCATGCCGATCTTGATTGCGGCGACGCTGAAATCCTCGTACAGCGTTTCGATCTGGCGCTCGAGCATCGCCGTCGATGTCAGGAGCACGGACGATACGCGCGTCGTGTTCTGGGCCGTGATCGCGGTGACGGCGGAAATTCCGTGGCAATCGAGCGCGGCGAAGGTCTTGAGATCGGCCTGGATGCCCGCGCCGCCCCCCGAATCCGAACCCGCAATCGTCAGGACAACCGGGAGGGTCACGGAGCTCGCCCCGTGGGTCGGGCCATCTGGCGACTGCAGGTTCAGTGCGGGCCTCATTGATCGGAGAAGGAGGAGGCGAATGTTGCGGATTTACCACAGCGCCGCAGTCTGGCAGTGGGAAAATGAAAATGCACGCACTGCCTTCTGTCTGAAAATCGTCCGTCCGTTAAGGACTTGTTGACAAGCTGTTGCGAATTGACAATGCTTGCGGCGAATTCGCAACAATCCAGGGGCTCCCCTTAGTGTCGACCCGCGTGCAATCGCGCTGTACCGGACCCGCCAGATCGCGACTGGTGACGGCGGTCGCGCTCGCGATCTCCTCGTTTGCAGTCGCGGGCGTGGCGCCGGTCGCGGCGTCCGACCTCGGTGCCTGGAGCGGCTATGCCCTGGCACAGGTGCTGCCCGACTATGAGTGGGTCGAGAGCGATGCGAACAGCTCGGCACCCTCGGTCTTCCAGTCTGCCGTCGGCGGTCGCAGTGGATTCGCCTCCGCCGAACTGATCGAGGCGATCCTGCCCGACCTCAGCTTTTCTCTGCGCACGACGCGCGGTGTGCCGGGCGCGCGCGGCCTGGATCCCCTGCCTTCGTTGTTGCCGACTTTCGGGCCCGGACTCGAGCGCAGCTTGCTGGCACCGAGTGTCACGCGCTCGTTCGGCGAGGATGCTTCGCTCAGCCTGACAGCCTTGTTCGCGCGCCAGCACTACGCCAGTTGGGGCTTCGGCACGGGCATCAGCAGCAACGGGTTCGCGATCGAACAAAGTTTTGCGGGCGGCGAGTCTTCGAGCGGTCAGGGTGCAGCGATCGCCTGGCGCGATGGCCTCACTTCCGAACTTTCCTATCGCGTGTCGTATCAGTCGCGAATCGACATGGATCCGCTGCAGTCGGTGCGCGGTGTCTACGCCGATGCCGCCGACTTCGACATGCCCGCGGTCTCGACGGTGGGATTCGACTGGCAGTTCGCGCCCGGCTGGCAGCTCGGCATCGACGCATCCCACGTTGCCTACAGCGACATCCGTGCATTCACGTCGAACACCTTGCCGCGCGAGTTCCTCTCGCTGCTGGGCGACGGCGGATCGCCCGATTTCGGGTGGCAGGATCTGACGGTGTACGGCGCGCAACTCGGATTCTCGCCGGGCCCGGATTCGCGATGGGTGCTGCGCTGGTCGACGCAGCAGCAGCCGCGCCCCACGTCCTCGTTGCTCGATTCGGTGCTCTCCGACCGATATTCCGACGTCAACTGGAGTTTTGCGTTCGAACGGCGCACGGCGACCCTGGGCTGGTGGCAGTTCACGGCGAGCTATTCGCCGGTGCAGTATTTCCTGGGCGCCCCCTCGTTTGCCGACCGCGATCTAGACGGCCGGCTGCTTGAGGTCGAGGCGGTGTGGACAGTGCCTTTCTGACAGGTTCTCGCGACACGGATACAGGGCTTGAACGGGGCGTATCGCCCCGTTTTTTTTGGCCAGTCGTTGCTGCCATGCGTGATACTCACGCACCCGCCTTCTGGAGACTGGCACCGTGAAAAAGGGATATCGGCTGGCGATATTTGCAGTCTGCGCGCTGCTCGCGTGGACGGCGGCCCCGGCGCAGTCACGCAAGATCGATTGCGAGATGCGGTTTTCCATGAAGGGCTGGTCCGCGTTCTACAAGTCCGCATCCGGCGCCGGCACGATCACCTGCAACAACGGCCGCAGCTTTGCCGTCAAGATTCGCGCAAAGGGCGGTGGACTGACTTTCGGCAAGTCTTCGATCGAGAACGGTCGCGGGGAATTCTCGGGCGTCGACAGCGTGGACGAGGTTTTCGGCAGCTACGCTTCCGTGGAGGCGCATGCCGGGGCGGTCAAGTCGAGCAAGGCACAGGTCATGACCAAGGGCGAAGTCAATCTGGCGCTCAGCGGGACCGGGCGCGGCTGGGATCTCGGCATCGCGTTCGGAAAGTTCGTGATCGAGCGGCGTTGACGGCTTGATCCGGATTGCGGGAGTGTAAGCATCATCACACCTGCGAGGCGAAAACCCGGGCGGCAGAAGCCATCCGGTTGGCAACCGCGCTATCGCCGGCTGCAGGGAGCGCTCCAACTCGCGACATCCCTTCGGGTGTGTGCCTGGTCCGATCTGCTCCTGCGACGTTCTCGATCGAAACCTCGCCGCTGCCTCCCCGGTGCCTAGGGTGCTTCTGATCAAGGTCGAACAGCGCCGGAAGCCTGTTTGCAGGTCGTTGATTCCGCTCATGGTTCGACCCTTCGACTGGCTCAGGGTCACCAGGAACGGAATCATGTTGTTCAGAGGTTACCTAAAGGTGCTCCGAGGCGTAATCCGCGAGCCGCGAGCGTTCGCCGCGACGCAGCGTGATGTGCGCGCTGTGGGCCCAGCCCTTGAAGCGATCGACGGCGTAGGTGAGGCCCGATGTCGTTTCGGTGAGATACGGCGTATCGATCTGCTCGACATTGCCGAGGCAGATCATCTTGGTGCCGGGTCCCGCGCGCGTCAGCAGGGTCTTCATCTGCTTTGGGGTGAGGTTTTGCGCCTCGTCGATGATGACGTAGCGACTGAGGAACGTGCGCCCGCGCATGAAGTTCATCGAACGAATCTTGACGCGCGACGCGAGCAGGTCATTGGTCGCCGCGCGACCCCATGATCCGCCTTCCTGAGGGTTGGTGAGGACTTCGAGATTGTCGGTCAGCGCGCCCATCCATGGCGTCATTTTCTCCTCCTCGGTGCCCGGCAGGAAGCCGATGTCCTCTCCCACGCTCACGGTCGCGCGCGTCATGATGATCTCGCGATAGCGCTGCTGGTCCATCACCTGCGCAAGTCCGGCCGCCAGCGCCAGCAGCGTCTTGCCCGTTCCGGCGGTACCGAGCAGCGTGACGAAATCGATGTCGGGATCCATCAGCAGGTTGAGCGCGAAGTTCTGCTCGCGATTGCGCGCGTGGATGCCCCAGACGGAATGCGTACCGCCCCGGTAGTCGTCGAGCAGTTGCAGCGTCGCGACATCTTCGCGGATTCGCAGCACCCGGAACTCGGGCGCGTCCTCGCCGTCGAGCCAGAGGCATTGATGGGCATGCCAGGGCTCGTCCTCCCGCATGTGCACTTCGTAGAAGGTGTGGCCGCGCTCGGTCCAGCTCCGCACTTCCTCGTGGCGGTTCCAGAAATCGTCCGGCAGCTGCTCGTGGCCGGTGTACAGCAGGGAGAAATCATCGAGGGCGCGATCGTTCTCGTAATCCTCCGCCGCGATGCCGTAGATCGAGGCCTTGATCCGGAGATTGATGTCCTTCGACACCAGCACGACCGGCCCCGCGTTTTCGCGCTCGCGCAGCTCCACGATTGACGCGAGGATCTGGTTGTCGGGCGTGATGCCGTTCGCGGCGTGCGAACGGTTGCTCGACGAGCGCATCTGGAAGCGGAGTTTGCCCTGGGGCGCGCGTTCCGAGAGCTTCAGCTCATGCGGCCGAGCCAGGCTCAATCCCTCCTGGATGCGCTGGCTGCCGTCGGCCTCGATGAGCTCGTTGATGAAGCGGCTGACCTGGCGCGCGTTGCGCGCGACTTCGGAAGAACCCTTCTTGCCGGCGTCGAGTTCCTCGAGCACGGTCATCGGCAGGTACACGTCGTGCTCCTCGAACCGGAACAGCGCGGTCGGGTCGTGCATCAGCACGTTGGTATCGAGGACGAAGGTGCGCTTGGTTGAAGTCATCACGAAGCAATGTTCTCCCTGGATTTCTGGCGATGGCAATGTTCTGGATGCAGGCAAGCCGGATGGATTGCGCCGCGCGGACTCCAGGCGCTCAGGGAACCACTTGCGTGCGACAGCTGTGCGGGTGCTCCGGGCGGCCGGAGTTCTCCGCAGTCCGGCAGGACCAGGACGGGCCTGATCAGGCATTCCCCGGTCAATTCCGGCCTGCCTGCATGGCATCCAGCACCGCCTGCGCATGTCCTGACGCCTTCACGCCTCGCCACGCGGCAACGAGCCGGCCCCGGGCGTCGAAGAGAAAGGTGCTGCGCACGATTCCGCGCACCTTGCGTCCGTACAGGTTCTTGTCGCGAATCACGTCGAATTTCGTGCAGAGGACCTCGTCGGTATCGGCGATCAGGTCGAAGGGCAACTGCTCCCGATCGCGGAAGCGCAGATGGCTGGCCACCGGATCGCGGGATACGCCAACCACGCGTATCCCCGCCCGTGCAAACGCAGGCGCGAGGTCGCGAAAGCCCCGCGCCTGGGTGGTGCAGCCGGGTGTCGCATCCTTCGGATAGAAATAGAGCACCAGCGGGGCGCCGAGCAGTTGGGAGTGCGAGAGCGCGCCGCAGGTGGCGGCCAGCGAAAACGCAGGCAGACACGCCATCGCGGCGTCCGCCGCGCGGTCGCGATCCTGCGCTTCGCCAGCTCCCGCCTTCACGGCCCGGGCTGCGTCCTTCTTCGAGTCGGTCGGGGACGTCCTAATACTTGACGGGCTCCATCACCGCATCGAGATTGAGGGCGTCGCAGAACTCGAGGAAGTCGTCCCGCAGGGCCGCGATGTGCGTCTTGGCGGGCACGCCGATGGTGATCTGTGCGGAAAACATCTCGGCGCCGGTCTGCATGGCCCGGTAACGCGACGAAGTCAGCTGCTCGAGGCTGATGCCGCGGGTCGAGAAGAATTCGGCGAGCTCGTGCAGGATGCCGGGCTTGTCGGCCGCCACCACCTCGACCAGGTAGGGCAGCAGCGAATCCTGCGTTGTCCGCGCTTCGGTGCGCTGGATCGTGACGTTGACGCCGTCCTCGCGGGCGAGCCTTGGCAACCCGGACTCGAGCTTCGCGATCGCGTCCCAGGATCCCACCGCCAGGCAGGCGATCACCACGTCGCGACCGAGACACGACAGCCGGGACTCGAGCACGTTGCAGCCGCAATCGCGAATGCGCCGCGTCAGTGGCAGCAGCAGGGGCTGGGAATCCTTGGCGACGGCGGTGATCAGTACGTGGTTCTCGTTGTTGTTCTGTCGCGGCACGATGCAGGGAAACTCCAGCGGCAGGACGACCGCAATCGCTCCGAAGCTTAGCTGTGCCCCCGGGGCGCCACAAGCAAGCGTCGCCGGCACCCGGAATCGGGCGCGGCGCGACTCGGGGCGCAGGTCCGGGGACCGCGCCGGGTGGGGCGGAGTGCGGAACCCGGCCCGCGATCCACCGCTTTCGTGATCGATTCTCCGCGTTCTATCCCTGCACCGCGGATCCCTGAACCGGTCCCGCGCTTGCCTTCGCCATGGACGTGTGGCGAGGGTGGCCATTACGCTGTCGAAGTTTCGCATCCAGGGCGGACCCCATGGAAATCGGCGGCAGCATCTGTGCGCTGGTCACGCCCTTCGATGATCAGGGCGAGCTCGACTTCGACGCCTGGGCGCGCCTGGTCGAACGGCATCTCGCTGCGGCGAGCGATGGCGTGGTTATTGGGGGGTCCACCGGTGAATCGGGCGCGCTGGAGGAACATGAACTGGCCGCGCTCATCACGACGGCCGTCCGGCAGGCGGGCGACCGCTTGCAGGTAATCGCCGGCTGCGGCGCTTCGAGCACGCAACGGGCACTCCGGCTGCAGCGGGTTGCGCGCGACGCGGGCGCCGACGGCGCGCT
>JBGTIG010000033.1:0-16614 GCA_041745755.1 Lysobacterales bacterium | reverse complement strand
ACAGTCCACGTGCGCGTAATGACGATTGGCCGACTCGTACTCGACGTGCGCCGTCGAAATCGTGATCCCGCGCGCCTTCTCCTCCGGCGCCGCGTCAATCTGGTCGTACGCCTTGAACTCGCCGCCAAAACGCTCCGCGCCAACCTTCGTCAACGCCGCCGTCAACGTCGTCTTGCCGTGGTCCACATGACCAATCGTGCCCACGTTCACGTGCGGCTTCTTGCGCTCGAATTTGCCCTTCGCCATGACAGTAACCCTTGTAAAAGCTGCGAAAAGTGGAAAAAAGCAACTAGCTGATCCGGTTGCAGCTCCGGATCAGGACTTCTTGACAATCTGGTCGGCGATGCTCGCCGGGGCTTCCGCGTAGTGGTCGAACTCCATGGTGTAGGTCGCGCGACCCTGCGACATCGAACGCATTGCAGTGGCGTAGCCGAACATTTCGCCAAGTGGCACCAGGGCGTTGATCAGCTTGCCGGACGGTGAATCCTCCGAACCCTGCAGCAATCCACGCCGCCGCGACAGATCGCCCATCACGTCGCCCATGTAATCCTCGGGCGTCACGACCTCGACCTTCATGATCGGTTCGAGCAGGGCGGGACTGGCCTTGTGGAACCCGTCCTTGAATGCCATCGAGCCCGCGACCTTGAACGCGTTCTCGTTGGAGTCGACCTCGTGGTACGAACCGTCGACCAGCTTGACGTTGATATCCACCACGGGAAATCCCGCGAGCACGCCGCTCGCCACCTGCTCGCGGATGCCCTTGTCCACGGCCGGGATGTATTCCTTGGGAATGACGCCGCCGACGATGCCATTCTCGAACTGGTAACCGGCACCGCGCTCGCGCGGTTCCATCTCGATCCAGACATGACCGTATTGGCCGCGACCGCCCGACTGACGCACGAACTTGCCTTCGACGCGGACATGCTTGCGGATCGTTTCGCGATACGCCACCTGCGGCTTGCCGACATTCGCCTCGACGTTGAACTCGCGCTTCATGCGATCGACGATGATCTCGAGGTGCAACTCGCCCATGCCGGCGATGATGGTCTGGCCGGATTCCTCGTCGGTCCGCACGCGCAGGGAAGGATCCTCCTGTGCGAGGCGCGACAACGCCATCCCCATCCGCTCCTGATCGGCCTTGGTCTTGGGCTCGATCGCCATGGCGATGACGGGCTCGGGGAACACCATGCGCTCGAGCGTGATGACATGATCGGGTGCGCAGAGCGTGTCGCCGGTGGTCACATCCTTGAGACCGACGGCAGCGGCGATGTCGCCTGCCCGCACTTCCTTGAGTTCATCACGATTGTTCGCGTGCATCTGCAGGATGCGGCCGATGCGTTCCTTCTTGCCCTTCACGGGATTGAAAGTCGCGTCGCCCGAGTTCAGCACACCGGAATACACGCGGAAGAACGTCAGCGATCCGACGAACGGATCCGACATGATCTTGAAGGCGAGCGCTGCGAACGGTTCGGAGTCCTGGGCCTTGCGGCTGGCTTCGTTGTCATCCTCGTCCAGGCCCCTGACCGGTGGGCGGTCGGACGGGCACGGAAGCAACTGGATGACGGCATCGAGCATCGCCTGCACGCCCTTGTTCTTGAACGCGGAACCGCACAGCACCGGGATCAATTTGGCATCGAGCGTCGCCAGCCGCAGCGCTTCGATGATTTCGGTCTCGTCGAGTGTCCCCTCGTCGAGATACTTGTTCATCAGCTCCTCGCTGGTCTCGGCCGCGGCCTCGACCATGAACTCGCGCGCCTTGGCAGCGCGATCGGCGAGGTCGGCGGGGATGTCCCGATACTCGAACTTGGTGCCCTGCGACGAATCGTCCCAGTACACCGCTTTCATCTTGACCAGGTCGACGACGCCCTCGAATTTCTCCTCGGCGCCGATCGGAATCTGCATGGGTACCGGGCGCGCACCGAGGCGCGTCTTCAACTGCTCGACCACCTTGTCGAAATCCGCGCCCGTGCGGTCCATCTTGTTGATGAACGCGAGTCGCGGCACGGCGTATTTGTTGGCCTGGCGCCAGACCGTCTCGGACTGCGGCTGCACACCGCCGACCGCACACAACACGAACACCGCGCCGTCGAGCACGCGCAGGGAACGCTCGACCTCGATGGTGAAGTCGACGTGGCCGGGCGTATCGATGATGTTGAAGCGATGCTCGGGAAGCGACATGTCCATGCCCTTCCAGAAGCAAGTGGTCGCTGCCGACGTGATGGTGATCCCACGCTCCTGCTCCTGCTCCATCCAGTCCATCGTCGCCGCACCTTCGTGCACTTCGCCGATCTTGTGGTTGACGCCGGTGTAATAGAGGATGCGTTCGGTCGTCGTCGTCTTGCCGGCATCGATGTGGGCCATGATGCCGAAATTGCGATAACGCTCGATGGGTGTCGTGCGGGCCACTGTCAGTTCCTCGTCCTTAACTTTCGCATTACCAGCGGTAATGCGCGAACGCCGTGTTGGCCTCCGCCATGCGATGCGTTTCCTCGCGCTTCTTCACCGCGCCGCCGCGGTTCTCGGAAGCTTCCAGGAGTTCGGCCGCGAGTTTGCGCGGCATCGAGGTTTCGCCGCGCTTGCGCGCCGCATCGATGGTCCAGCGCATCGCCAGCGCCATGCGGCGCGAAGTCCGCACTTCCACCGGCACCTGGTACGTGGCGCCACCGACACGCCGCGATTTCACCTCGACCGCCGGCGCGACGTTGTTCAGCGCCTTTTCGAGCACGCCGACGGGCTCCGCGTTCTTCTGGCCGAGCTGGTCGATCGCGCCATAGACTATGCTTTCGGCGACCGACTTCTTGCCGCTCAACATGACCATGTTGATGAAGCGCGAAACGAGTTCGCTGCCGTGCTTGGGATCAGGCAGAACGGCGCGAACCGGGGTTGAGCCTTTGCGTGACATGGCATGACCTTGAGACTGGGTGGAACTTCAGGAGTGACGTCGGAAACCCGGAACCCGCAGCTTCCGTTCGTGGCGAATCCGTCGAACCGTGGACGGACTCGACCGGTTGCAACCACTGGCCGGGCGACGTACTTCTTGGACGTCTTCGGCGTTACTTGTTCTTGGGCCGCTTGGCGCCGTATTTGGAGCGGCTCTGACGCCGCTTGGTGACACCGGCTGCGTCGAGCGAACCACGCACCGTGTGATAGCGCACGCCGGGCAGGTCCTTGACACGACCGCCGCGAATCAGCACCACCGAGTGTTCCTGCAGATTGTGGCCTTCGCCACCGATGTAGCTGATGACCTCGAAACCGTTGGTCAGGCGGACCTTGGCGACTTTGCGCAACGCGGAATTCGGCTTCTTCGGAGTCGTCGTGTAGACGCGCGTGCAGACGCCGCGGCGCTGCGGGCAATCAGCCAGCGCAGGCGAGCCACTCTTGTACGTCTTCGGACTCCGCGGCTTGCGGATCAGCTGGTTGACTGTCGCCATGTTGGATAAGAGCCTTGAACCGTGTGTTGGATCCCGACGCCCGCAATTCGCGCGCGTACCGGAACCGGGAAACGAAAAGACAGACCGGCATTGCCGACCTGTCAGCTTGAGGAATGTAGCAGCCTCTTTCACGGACTGTCAATGAAGCAGGACAGTGCGCACCGCGTCCATGCGTTCGAAGACGAACCCGAATCCGTCGGGCTCCTTTCGAATTAGGCGCGCACCTTAGCGCCCCTCCGATCCGCTTGCAAGTGCGAGCCTTTTCCGCAAGACCGGAGCCTTGTCGTTGGGGTTCCGAATTCGCGGAAGGCCGCGCGTCCGGAACGTCCCCCGCAGACCCCGCCGGAGATCGCATCGACCCGGATGCCCGTTGGAAGGAAGGTGCTCGCCTGGAGATTCCAGAAGGTCCGAGCGCCATCGCCTGGCAAGACGATGGCGGCGCGGAACCTCTGGAGCCCCCGGAACGCTGCGATCAGGCCTCGGTCGAGACGGCGGTGTCGGCCGTGTCCGCGGCTTCTCCCGTCGCACCCAGCACCGCGAGCTCGGCATCGGTGAACTCCACCGTTGCCTTGCGGCGGCGATTGGTGTGGTACGCGAGACCCGTGCCGGCCGGAATCAGGCGGCCGACGATCACGTTTTCCTTGAGGCCGCGCAACGAGTCGCGGGTGCCGCGCACGGCGGCTTCCGTCAGCACGCGGGTGGTCTCCTGGAACGAGGCGGCGGAGATGAACGATTCCGTCGCCAGCGACGCCTTGGTGATGCCAAGCAGGACCGGAGCGTACTCGGCGATGCGCTCCGAACGCTCCTCGGCGCGGGCGTTCTCCTCGATCACGCGCACGCGATCGAGCTGCTCGCCGCGCAGGAGCCGGGTTTCGCCGGCGTCGGTCACTTCGATCTTGCGCAGCATCTGTCGGATGATCGTCTCGATGTGCTTGTCGTTGATCTTGACGCCCTGCAGCCGATAAACGTCCTGGATCTCCTTGACCAGGTAGGCCGCGAGCGGCTCCACGCCGAGCAGACGAAGAATGTCGTTCGGGTACGGTTCGCCATCGACGACGGTCTCGCCCTTCTCGACGTGCTCGCCCTCGAACACGATGACCTGGCGCCACTTCGGAATCAGCTCTTCGTGCGTGCCGCCGGCACGATCGGTGATCAGCAGCCGCTGCTTGCCCTTGGTGTCCTTGCCGAAGCTGACGATGCCGGTCTGCTCCGCAAGGATCGCCGGCTCCTTCGGCTTGCGCGCCTCGAAGAGATCCGCCACCCGCGGCAGGCCGCCGGTGATGTCGCGGGTCTTCGACGACTCCTGCGGGATACGCGCGATGACGTCGCCGACGCCAACTTCCGCACCGGCCTGCAGCGAGATGATGGCGCCTGCGGGCAGCAGGTACTGCGCGGGAATATCGGTGCCGGGAAGCTTGAGTTCCTTGCCCTTCTTGTCCTCGAGCTTGACCATCGGACGAAGATCCTTGGCCGTGCCGGTACGCCGCTTCGGGTCCGTGACCACGGCGGACTGCAGCCCGGTCAGGTCGTCGATCTGCTCGGCCACCGTGATGCCGTCGATGAAGTCGAGGAAGCGGACCACACCCGCCACTTCGGAAACGATCGGATGGGTGTGCGGATCCCAGTTGGCGACGGTCTGTCCGGCCTTGACCTGTGCGCCGTCCTTGACCGCGATGGTCGCACCGTACGGCAGGCGATAGCGCTCGCGCTCGCGACCATGTGCATCGATCAGCGACAGCTCGCCGGAACGCGACACCGCAACACGATGGCCCGCGGCGTGCTGCACGGTCTTGAGATTATTGAACTTGAGCACGCCACTGGTCTTCACCTGTACGTTGTCGATCGCCGCCGCACGAGAGGCCGCGCCACCGATGTGGAAGGTACGCATCGTCAGCTGGGTGCCAGGCTCGCCGATCGACTGGGCGGCGATGACCCCCACCGCTTCGCCGATGTTGACGATGTGGCCACGGGCCAGGTCGCGCCCGTAGCAGTTGGCGCAGACGCCGAATCGCGCCTCGCAGGTGATCGAGGAACGTACCTTGATCAGCTGCACGCCCGCCGCCTCGAGCCGATCCACCCAACGTTCGTCGAGCAACGTGTTGCGCGTGACGAACGCCTCGTTGCTCTCGCCCGGCAGGTACACGTCCTCGGCCACCATGCGACCGAGCACACGGTCGCGCAACGGTTCGACGACATCCCCGCCCTCGACGATCGGGGTCATGGTGAGCCCGTGTTCGGTACCGCACTCGACTTCCGTCACCACCACGTCCTGCGCGACGTCTACCAGGCGACGCGTGAGATAGCCCGAGTTGGCCGTCTTGAGCGCCGTATCGGCGAGGCCCTTGCGCGCGCCGTGCGTCGAGATGAAGTACTGCAGCACGTCGAGGCCTTCGCGGAAGTTGGCCTTGATCGGCGTCTCGATGATCGAGCCATCCGGCTTTGCCATGAGACCGCGCATGCCGGCGAGCTGGCGAATCTGCGCTGCGGAGCCGCGTGCGCCGGAATCGGCCATGATGAAGATGGAGTTCATCGACTTCTGGTCGATCATCTCGCCCTTGGCGTTCTTCGAACGTTCCGTGCCGATGCCCCGCATCATCGCCTGCGCAACCTGCTCATTGGTGCGCGACCAGATGTCGACAACCTTGTTGTAACGCTCGCCGGACGTGACCAGTCCCGACTGGAACTGCTCCTGGATCTCCAGCACTTCCTTCTCGGCAATGCCGAGAATGCCCTGCTTCTCTTCCGGGATCCGCATGTCGTCGATGCCGATCGAGATGCCCGAGCGGGTGGCGAACCGGAAGCCCTGGTACATGAGCTGATCCGCGAACACGACCGTGTTCTTGAGGCCGAGCATGCGGTACGAGAGGTTGATGAGTCGACTGATCGCCTTCTTCGTGAGCTCTGTGTTGACCAGTGCGAATGGCATGCCCTCGGGCAGGATCTCGGCCAGCAGAGCGCGTCCGACCGTGGTGTCTATAAGCGCGGTGCGCTCGCTGCGCTTGCCTTCCTCGTCGTAGCTCACATCCAGCAGTCGTACCTTGACCTTGGCGTGCAGGTCCACCGCGCGGGTCTCGTAGGCGCGATGCACTTCCGCCAGATTGGCGAACATCATGCCTTCGCCCTTGCCGCCCTCAAGCGCACGCGTCATGTAGTAAAGGCCGAGCACCACGTCCTGGGTCGGCACGATGATCGGTTCGCCGTTGGCCGGCGACAGAATGTTGTTCGACGACATCATGAGCGCGCGCGCTTCCAGCTGCGCTTCGAGCGACAGCGGCACGTGCACGGCCATCTGGTCGCCGTCGAAGTCGGCATTGAACGCGGTGCAGACCAGCGGATGCAACTGGATGGCCTTGCCTTCGACAAGTACCGGCTCGAACGCCTGGATGCCCAGGCGATGCAGTGTCGGCGCACGGTTCAGCAGCACCGGGTGCTCGCGGATGACTTCCTCGAGGATGTCCCATACCTCGGCCGACTCGCGCTCGACCAGCTTCTTCGCCGCCTTGATGGTGGTGGCGAGCCCGCGCGTCTGCAGCTTGGAGAAGATGAAGGGCTTGAAGAGTTCCAGCGCCATCTTCTTCGGCAGGCCGCATTCGTGCAGCTTGAGCGTCGGGCCGACCACGATGACCGAGCGGCCGGAGTAATCGACGCGCTTGCCGAGCAGGTTCTGGCGGAAACGGCCCTGCTTGCCCTTGATCATGTCGGCGAGCGATTTCAGCGGCCGCTTGTTGGTGCCGGTGATGGCGCGGCCACGACGGCCGTTGTCCATCAGGGCATCGACCGCTTCCTGCAGCATGCGCTTCTCGTTGCGCACGATGATGTCGGGCGCGGCGAGTTCGAGCAGGCGCTTCAGGCGGTTGTTGCGGTTGATCACGCGACGGTAGAGGTCGTTGAGGTCCGAGGTGGCGAAACGTCCACCGTCGAGCGGCACCAGCGGACGCAGGTCCGGCGGCAGCACGGGCAGTACGGTCAGCACCATCCACTCGGGACGATTGCCGGATTCGAGGAAGGCTTCGACCAGCTTGATGCGCTTCGACAGTCGCTTGAGCTTGGTCTCGGAGCCGGTGGCCGCCATTTCCTCGCGCAGGCGCACGAGCTCACTCGGAAGGTCCAGCGTCTTCAGCAGTTCGTGCACCGCTTCCGCGCCCATGCGCGCGTCGAATTCGTCACCGTGTTCCTCGACCGCATTGAGGTACATGTCCTCGCTGAGGATGTTGCCGCGCTCGAGCGGCGTCATGCCCGGATCGATGACGACGTAGGCCTCGAAGTACAGGATGCGCTCGATATCGCGCAGCGTCATGTCGAGCATGAGGCCGATGCGCGAGGGCAGCGACTTCAGGAACCAGATGTGCGCGGTGGGGCTGGCGAGCTCGATGTGGCCCATGCGCTCGCGCCGGACCTTGGCCAGCGTGACTTCGGTGCCGCACTTCTCGCACACGACGCCGCGATGCTTCATGCGCTTGTACTTGCCGCACAGGCACTCGTAGTCCTTGATCGGGCCGAAGATCGCCGCGCAGAAGAGGCCATCGCGTTCCGGCTTGAAGGTCCGGTAGTTGATGGTTTCCGGCTTCTTGACTTCGCCGTAGGACCAGGAGCGGATGAGATCCGGCGACGCCAACGCGATCTTGATCGCGTCGAAGTCCAGCGTCGGGCGCTGCGGATTGAACAGGTTCAGTAGATCTTTCATTCGATATTCTCCGTAGGGCCGGGGTCAGTCCGTATCCAGCTCGATGTTGATTCCGAGCGAGCGGATCTCCTTGACCAGCACGTTGAACGACTCCGGCATGCCGGCGGCCATCTCGTGGTTCGCGTCGACGATGTTCTTGTACATCTGGTTGCGACCACCGACGTCGTCGGACTTGACCGTCAGCATCTCCTGCAGCGTATGCGCAGCGCCATAGGCTTCCAGCGCCCACACCTCCATCTCGCCGAAGCGCTGGCCACCGAACTGCGCCTTGCCACCGAGCGGCTGCTGGGTGACGAGCGAGTACGGGCCGGTCGAACGCGCGTGCATCTTGTCGTCCACCAGGTGGTTGAGCTTGAGCATGTACATGTAACCCACGGTGACTTCGCGATCGAAGGCCTCGCCGGTGCGTCCGTCGAACAGCGTCGTCTGCCCCGATTCGGGCAATCCGGCGAGTTTCAGCATCCGCTTGATCTCGGACTCGTGCGCACCATCGAACACCGGGCTCGCCATTGGCACGCCCTTCGACAGGTTGCGCGCGAGTATCTCGAGCTCGTTGTCGTTGAGCGACTTGAGGTCCGCGCGCTGGCCATCGCTTTCGTTGTAGATCTGATCGAGGAACTTGCGTACTTCCGCAAGCTTTCGCTGCTCGTCCAGCATCCTGCCGAGCTTCTGTCCGAGTCCCTTCGCCGCCCAGCCGAGATGCGTCTCGAGGATCTGGCCGATGTTCATGCGGCTCGGCACGCCGAGCGGGTTCAGCACGATGTCGACGGAGTTGCCGTCGCGCATGAAGGGCATGTCCTCGACCGGCACGATGGTCGACACGACGCCCTTGTTGCCATGGCGTCCCGCCATCTTGTCGCCGGGCTGGATGCGGCGCTTCACGGCGAGATACACCTTCACCATCTTGATGACGCCGGGCGCAAGATCGTCGCCCGCAGTGATCTTCGCCTTCTTGTCGTTGAAGCGCTTGTCGAACGCACCCCGGTGTTCCTTGATCTGCTCGCCTGCGCGCTCGATCGCGTCGGCGGCATCCTCATCCTTCATGCGGATGGCAAACCATTCGTCCTTCTTGAGCTGGTCAAGGTAGGCGGACTCGATCGCGGCGCCCTTCTTCAGGCCCTGCGGTCCACCGGTAGCGACCTTGCCGGTCAGCTGCCCGCGCAGGCGGGAATAGATCGCGCCTTCGAGGATGCGGAACTGGTCGTCGAAATCCTTCTTGACGCGCGCAATCTCCGCCTTCTCGATCTGCTGCGCGCGCTTGTCCTTCTCGATGCCGTCGCGGGTGAACACCTGCACGTCGATGACCGTGCCATCCATGCCGGGCGGCACGCGCAGGGACGAGTCCTTAACGTCGGAAGCCTTCTCTCCGAAGATGGCCCGCAGCAGTTTTTCCTCCGGCGTCAGCTGGCTCTCGCCCTTGGGCGTGACCTTGCCGACCATGATGTCGCCGGCCTTGACCTCCGCGCCGATGTAGACGACACCGGACTCATCCAGCCGCGCGAGCGCCTGCTCGCCCACGTTCGGGATATCGGCCGTGATCTCCTCCGGCCCGAGCTTGGTGTCGCGGGCGACGCAGGAGAGCTCCTCGATGTGAATCGTCGTGTAGCGGTCCTCCTGCACCACGCGCTCGGACAGAAGGATCGAATCCTCGAAGTTGTAGCCGTTCCACGGCATGAAGGCGACCAGCATGTTCTGGCCGAGCGCGAGCTCCCCCATGTCGGTGGAGGGGCCATCGGCGAGTACGTCGCCGACCGCCACGACGTCGCCCACGTTCACCAGCGGAATCTGGTTGAAGCAGGTGTTCTGGTTGGTGCGCGTGTACTTCGTCAACGTGTAGATGTCGACGCCCGCATCGTTGGCGCCGACGTCGGCTTCATGCGCACGCACGACGATACGCGCGGCGTCCACCTGGTCGATGACGCCCCCGCGCAGCGCCTGCACAATCACGCCGGAATCCCGCGCGACCGCACGCTCGATGCCGGTGCCGACCAGCGGCGTGTCGGCACGCAGGGTCGGTACCGCCTGTCGCTGCATGTTGGCGCCCATCAGGGCACGGTTGGCATCATCGTGCTCGAGGAACGGCACCAGCGCCGCCGCAACCGACACCGTCTGCATCGGCGATACGTCCATGTACTGGATTTCCGCCGGCGCCTTGAGCAGCGTCTCGCCCTGCGCGCGGCAGGACACGTAGTCGTCGCTGAACGCGTTGTTCTTGTCCAGGTCGGCGTTGGCCTGCGCGATGGCGAATTCCGCTTCCTCGATCGCCGACAGGTAGTCGACGTCATCGGTGACGCGCCCGTTGATCACCTTGCGGAACGGCGTCTCCAGGAACCCGTAAGAGTTGGTGCGCGCATACACGGCCAGCGAGTTGATGAGCCCGATGTTCGGGCCTTCCGGCGTCTCGATGGTGCAGACACGGCCGTAGTGGGTGGGATGCACGTCGCGCACTTCGAACCCGGCGCGTTCGCGGGTGAGTCCACCCGGCCCCAGCGCGGAGACGCGGCGCTTGTGGGTCACCTCCGACAGCGGGTTGTTCTGGTCCATGAACTGCGAGAGCTGCGAGGAGCCGAAGAATTCCTTCACCGCGGCCGCGACCGGCTTGGCGTTGATCAGCTCCTGCGGCGTGAGACCCTCGCTCTCGGCCAGGCTCAAACGCTCCTTGACCGCACGCTCCACGCGCACGAGGCCCACGCGGAAGACATTCTCGGCCATCTCGCCGACCGAACGCACGCGGCGGTTGCCGAGGTGATCGATGTCATCGACGATGCCCTTGCCGTTGCGGATGTCGATCAGGACCCGCATGACGTCGAGGATGTCCGACGTCTCGCCGAGCGACTGCACGAGCCCCTTGCAGGACTCCTCGTTTCGATCCTTGAAATAGCTGTAGTCGTACAGCACGCCTGCGCCGGTGGTCTCCTTGCGACCCACACGACGATTGAACTTCATGCGGCCGACGCCGGAAAGGTCGTAGCGCTCGAAGGTGAAGAACAGATTGAAGAAAAGGTTCTGCGCGGCTTCCTTGGTCGGTGGCTCGCCGGGACGCATCATGCGATAGATCTCGACCAGCGCCTCCAGCTGCGTGCGGGTCGGGTCGATGCGCAGCGTGTTCGAAATGTACGGACCCCGATCGAGGTCGTTCACGAACAGCGTGCCGACGGTCTCGATCCCGGCCTTGCGGAACGCAACCAGATGCGCCGCCGTGATCTCGTCGTTGGCGGCAGCGAGCAACTCGCCAGTGCCCGAATCGGCCACGTCGTGCGCGAGGATGCGGCCGCTCAGATACTCGTCCGGCACCTCGAGCGCGGTGATGCCCGCCTTTTCCAGTTCCCGCACGTGACGCGCGGTGATGCGCTTGCCCGCTTCGACGATGACGTCCTTGCCGACGCGGATGTCGAATGCCGCGGTTTCACCGCGGAGGCGCTCCGGCACGAGTTCCAGCTCCGCTCCTTCCTTCTCGCCGAGAGTGAACTGGTTGGTCTCGAAGAAGATGCCGAGCATCTCCTCGTTGTTGTAGCCGAGCGCGCGCAGCAGGATCGTGACCGGCAGCTTGCGCCGGCGATCGATGCGGGTGAACAACGCGTCCTTCGGATCGAACTCGAAGTCGAGCCAAGAGCCGCGATACGGAATGATTCTCGCGGAGTACAACAACTTGCCGGAACTATGAGTCTTACCCCTGTCGTGATCGAAGAACACGCCGGGCGAACGATGGAGCTGCGAGACGATCACGCGCTCCGTGCCGTTGATGATGAACGTGCCGGTGGCCGTCATGAGCGGCAGTTCGCCCATGTAGACCTCCTGCTCCTTGACGTACTTGATGGCCTTGTTCGACGACTCGCGATCGTAGATCACCAGGCGCACGGTCACTCGAACCGGCGCACCGTAGGTCAGTCCACGCGAACGACACTCGCGCTCGTCGAACGCCGGATCGCCGAGCTTGTAGCTGACGTATTCCAGCGCCGCGTAGCCGTTGTAGCTGACGATCGGGAAGACGGACTTGAGCGCCGCATGCAGGCCGCGTTCGGCGCGCTTGTTCGGCGGCGTGCCCTTCTGCAGGAACTCCTGATAGGACTCGGTCTGGATCGCGAGCAGGAAGGGCACTTCCTGGATCGACGGACGCTTGCCGAAGTCCTTGCGGATCCGCTTCTTTTCGGTAAAGGAATAGCTCATCGTGATTTACCCGGTATCGTCAGCGCAGCAGGGGCGGCGTTTCGCACGCAGCCCGGATTTGTTGCCGTTTTCAATCGCGCCGACTCGCTGCGGGGCGGCGCAATGGCGAAAACGGGAAAAGGCCGGGAGCTTTTCAGCTCCCAGCCAGTAGTTGCCGTCAGGTCCGCTCGCGCGGAAAGCCCAGGGATTGCGGAATCAGGAATGTCGAATCCCCGGTTGCAGACCATCGCTGGCCCGCATCCATCGACGGCAAGGCTTCGTCACTTCAGTTCCACCTTGGCGCCGGCCGCCTCCAGTTCCTTCTTGAACTTCTCGGCATCTTCCTTGGACGCGCCATCCTTGACCGAAGCGGGCGCGGACTCGACGAGATCCTTTGCTTCCTTGAGACCAAGCCCGGTGATAGCCCGGACCGCCTTGATCACCTCGACCTTCTTCTCGCCGATCGCGGCGAGCATCACGTTGAACTCGGTCTGCTCTTCGGCCGGTGCGGCGGCAGCTGCAGCCGGGCCAGCCGCAGCGGCCATCGGGGCAGCGGCAGAGACACCGAACTTTTCTTCCATCATCTTCACCAGGTCGGTGATGTCGATGAGGCTCATGTTGCCAATTGCGTCAAGAATTTCGTCTTTGGAAACGGCCATTGCGGGTTCCTCGGTTCATGTTGCGGATTTCTGGGATTTCGGGATGCCGAAAAATTGCGAAAGGGGTCAGACGAGCCTCATGCAGCCTTGCTGTCGCGAATCGCTGCCGTTGCGCGCGCCACCATCGAGGCGGGCTCTGCCAGCGTGCGCGCGAGTCTCTCGATCGGCGCTTTCATGACACGAAGCAGCATGCCGAGCGCCTGTTCACGCGTCGGCAGCGAAGCAAGTACATCGACGTGGCTCGCCGGATACATCCGGCCACCGATCGAGACCAGCCTTGCCTTGAGCTTGTCGTTGGTCTTGGAGAAATCCTTGACCAGCCGCCCGGCAGCGCCCGGTTCCTGCTTCGAGAAGGCGTAGATCATGGGCCCCGTCAGCGCCTCGGTGACGCAGGCGAAGTCGGTGTCCTCGATCGCGCGACGGACCAGCGAGTTCTTCGATACCTTGAGGAACACGCCACCATCGCGAGCCTTCCGGCGCAGATCGGTCAATTGCGCGACCGACAAACCGGCGTACTCGGCGGCGACCAGGGAATGCGCCTGACCAGCCACTTTCGCAAGTTCGGCTACGAGCTCTTTCTTCTGTTGCAGATTGAGCGCCATCTATTGCCTCCGAACTTGGTGGTCGACGCAACCCGTCCGGGTAGCGTCGAATGCAATCGAAACCTGCGGCGTCCTGCCTGCGGTTTCGCCGACACTCCCGTGCCGGTGGTGTGGCCATCCGAAGAAGAATCCTCCGGGGGCAGCACCATCTACGCAGGCACACCGGGTTCTCGCCGGTGAGATTGAGGACCGGGCCGATGTCGCGCCCTTTCCGCCTGCGGTCTTTGACGACGCGGTGGAGTTGCCTCCACGTTGCCCCCAAAATTCAATGCCCGGATGCGTCCATCCTGGACGCGCCGGGCGACGCCCACTTCGGCTCAGGTCCGAAGTGGGCTCACGCCAAATTGCTCGCTGCGCGATCAATTTGCGCCGGCGCCTCCATGCGCCGAACTGGATGAGCAACACGCGCGCGAGTGAGTGATCGCGGACGGCTACGGCCGTCGCGATCACTTCATCGTGCGGTTACAGCGACAGCGACGACTGGTCGACGGCGACGCCGAGACCCATCGTGCTGGACAGCGAAATCTTCTGGAGGAAATGACCCTTCGAAGTGGCAGGTTTGGCCTTGATCAGATCGGCAAGCAGCGCGTGGAGGTTGTCCTTCAGCGCCGAATCCTCGAAATTCGCCTTGCCGATGGTCGCGTGGATGATGCCCGCCTTGTCATTGCGATAGCGCACCTGGCCTGCTTTCGCGTTCTTGACCGCGGTCACCACGTCCGGCGTCACCGTGCCGACCTTCGGGTTCGGCATGAGTCCGCGCGGGCCGAGCAGCTGTCCGAGTTTGCCGACGACGCGCATGGCATCCGGAGATGCGATCACCACGCCATAGTTCAAGTCGCCAGCCTGCATCTTCTCGGCGAGATCTTCCATACCGACTGCATCGGCACCGGCCGCCAGCGCCGCATCGGCCTTCTCGCCGGCTGGCACGAACACCGCGACCCGGACCGTCTTGCCGGTCCCTGCAGGCAACACGGTTGAGCCACGAACGCCCTGGTCGGACTTGCGCGCATCGATGCCGAGACGCACGGCGACGTCAATCGCTTCGACGAACTTCGTCTTCGAATTGGTCTTGAGAATGCGCAATGCCTCGTCGATCGAATACAGCTTGCCCGCCTCGACCGGGTTGCCCATCGCCCTGAATCGCTTGGTCCTGCTTTTTGAGTTGTTGATTGTCATGTCTGTTATCCCACCACGTCCACGCCCATGCTGCGTGCGCTACCGGCAATGGTGCGCACTGCAGCGTCCAGATCCGCCGCCGTCAGGTCGGGCTCTTTCGCCTTCGCGATGTCCTCGAGCTGCGCACGCGTGATCTTGCCGACCTTCTCCGTGTTCGGGCGCTTGGAGCCCGATTTCAGGTTGATCGCCTTCTTGATCAGGATCGACGCCGGCGGCGTCTTGGTGATGAAGGTGAAGCTGCGGTCGGAGTACGCCGTGATCACGACTGGAATCGGCAGTCCAGGTTCCAGCTTCTGCGTGGCTGCATTGAACGCCTTGCAGAACTCCATGATATTGAGTCCGCGCTGGCCGAGAGCAGGCCCGACCGGCGGACTGGGATTGGCCTGCCCCGCCTTCACTTGCAGCTTGATGTAACCGGTTACTTTCTTCGCCATGTTGCGTCTCCTGCGAGTGCAAGCGCCTGTGTGAGCAGGCTCCTCGCGTTTCTTGCCGTTGCGAACAACTCGCGCCGGCGGTTGCGTTGCTCTTGTGGGAGCGACTCCAGTCGCGACTGGGGTCGTTCCTGCAGGAACCCTAAGCCTTTTCCACCTGCCCGAACTCGAGCTCGACCGGAGTCGAGCGACCGAAGATCAGCACCGCCACGCGCAGTCGGCTCTTGTCGTAGTTCACTTCCTCGACCACGCCGTTGAAATCGTTGAACGGCCCGTCGGTGACCCGCACCATCTCGCCCGGTTCGAACAGTACCTTGGGCCGCGGCTTTTCGACTCCATCCTTGACGCGCCTCAGGATGTTATTCGCCTCGGTCTCCTTGATCGGCACCGGCCGGTCGGCCGTACCGCCGATGAAGCCCATGACCTTGGGCGTTTCCTTGATCAGATGCCATGACTCGTCATCGATGCGAACCTTCTTGCCTTCTTCGGTCGCCTCGATCTGAACCAGCACGTAGCCCGGGAAGAACTTGCGTTCGCTCTTGCGCTTCTGCCCGCCGCGCATCTCGATCACTTCTTCGGTCGGCACCAGCACCTCGCCGAACCGCTCCTGCATGTTGGCGCGACGAATGCGCTCATCCAGCGAGCGCTTGACCTGGTGTTCGAAGCCCGAATAGGCGTGCACCACGTACCAATGCTTCGCCATGTCAGCCCTTCGACTTCAGCAGCAGATCCAGAATCGCCCAGGACAACATCAGGTCGATCACCCACAAAACCAGACCGATCACGAACACCACGATCACCACCACGATCGTGGTCTGGACGGTCTCCTGCCGCGTCGGCCAGACAATCTTGCGCAATTCGAACTGCGACTCCGCCAGGAACGAGCGCGCGCGCCGACCCGTCGCGGAGAACAAAGTGAGCGCCAGCGCGCCTACGATCCCCGCTGCCAGAATGCCACCGCGCAATAGCCCGGATTCGTTCGCGAACCAGTAATAGCCCGCGATCCCGCCGATCAACAGCAGCACCGCCAGCACCAGCTGCGCGACATCCATCGTTCCCGAACTTCTTACTTCAATCCGAGCGTTCATAACCTGCGACCGATTCCGGAACCAAAAGCGCCTCGCGGGCCGCCCTCTGTCATCCGTCTTCCGTCTTCTGTCCTCTGTAAGTGGCACGCCAGGAGGGACTCGAACCCCCAACCTGCGGTTTTGGAGACCGCTGCTCTGCCAATTGAGCTACTGGCGTAAGGTGTTCGAGTTCCCGGAAATCGTTTCGGTGTTGCCCGCCGGCCCGTTCCCGCGCACCGACCTTGAACCTCGCGCCATCCCTGCCGCTTCCGTCGGTGTTGAGGCGCGCGCCACGCGCGCCTCCAACGGCGACAACCGATGGTGCACGTGGTGCGCGCCTCAGCGCGCTCCACGCGCAGCAGCGGTCCTACTTGATGATCTTCGCCACCACGCCCGCGCCGACGGTGCGCCCGCCCTC
>JBGTIG010000032.1:0-5971 GCA_041745755.1 Lysobacterales bacterium | reverse complement strand
CCTGCTGCACGCTGCGCGGGCGTGGGCGATGCTCGGGGACCGCGACCACGTGCTGCCGGACGACGTGCACGCCGTTTTCGTGGCCACCACGGCGCACCGGCTGGTGCCAGGCGCCGAGGGCAGCGATCGCGATGAAGTCGCACGGCAGTTGCTTGCGAGTGTTCCGGTCGATTCGCGCTGAGCGCATCCGCATCAATGGTGGATCTCCGCAGTCGAGTCGCAGATTTCCGCCAGGGCGTGCTGCAATGGGCCGAGGTTCGCCTGCCCGCGTTGACACGCTACCGTCAGCCCGAGTCGCTGCCCGTCCGGCTGCATCGTCGCCGCATTTACGTATTGCCGACCCGGTTCGGGGTGTATGCGACCGCGCTGCTCGCCGTGATGCTGCTCGGCGCTCTCAACTTCAACAACAACGCTGCGCTGTTGCTGACCTATGCACTCGGCGGCGTCCTGCTGCTGAGTCCGTGGCACGCCGTCAGGGCCATCGAAGGCGTGGTCCTCGAGCGCATCGAAGCCGAGCCCGTGCACGCGGGCCAGATCGTCCCTGTGGACACCGCATGGAGCGTCGCCGATTCGCGCCATCGGATTGCGCTCGATCTGACCGGCGGCGCCGCGCCGGTCCGCTTCGATCTCGCGGGCGAGGGTCGCGCGGGAATGCAGCTCCCCACGCGACTTCGCGGCTGGCAGGCGGTGCCTGCGCTTACGCTTGCGAGCGATGCGCCTTTCGGGTTGTTTCGTGCCTGGAGCGTGCTCCGCCCGGCGCAGTCCCTGCTGGTGTGGCCGCAACCCGAAGTGGACACGGCCGCACTTCCGGACCGGGGCACCGAAATCGATCGTCGCGCCCGCCTTGCCGAGGGCGAGGACTTCGAGGGATTGCGCGATTATCGACCCGGCGACCCGCCTCGCCGGGTTGCCTGGAAAGCCTCGGCCCGCAGCGAACGCCTGCTGGTGCGCGATCCGGCGATGCCTGCGGCGGGACCGCTCGACCTCCGCTGGGATGACACCGCGTCGCTGCCTTTCGAACTGCGGGTGTCGCGGATGACCCGATGGGTCATCGAGGCCGCGGGCTCCGGTCGTCGCTTCCGCATGCAGCTGCCCGACATGATGCTCGGTCCCGAGCGTGGCAACGAGTTCCGCAATCGGTGTCTGCGTGCGCTGGCGCTCCTGTGAATCCCGCGCCGCCACGACCTTCGCACCGCGCACTGCTCGCCACCGGACTGACCATGCTCGCGGCGCTCGCGCTCAATGCCCGCTGGTTGCCCACCTGGCTGAGCGCGCTACTCCTGCCGATGGCGGTGATCGCCATCATTGCGCGCTGGCGAGGGTCGGGGCCGTTGCCGGCGGTTTGGAGACTGCTGCTGCTGGTCGGCGTGTCGGTCGCGATCGCGACGACGCAATCGACGTTCTTCGGTCGTGAGGCGGGCGCCGCCCTGCTTTCGTCGATGCTGGTGCTGAAGCTCCTCGAAACCAGCAACGTGCGGGACGCACGCCTGGTGGTGATGGTGTCCAACTTTCTCGCGCTGGCCGCGTTCCTCCACAGCCAGAGTCTTGCGCAGACGATCGCCACTTCGAGCCTTCTCGTGCTGGGACTCGTCGCCCTGCAGTGGCTGCGCATCGATCGCGTGGACGCGGCCGCCGGTGCGCCGGAACCTTCGGCGCGCGAATGGCGGGTGCCTTTGCGCGAGGCGTTGGTCACGCTTGCAGTGGTGGTTCCCTTCGCCATCGTTTCCTTCCTGCTGTTTCCCCGCCTGGGATCTCCCCTCTGGGGCGGCGCCGAGCAATCACGCAGCCGCGTCGGCATCGATGACGAACTGGAGCTCGGTGCCCTGTCGGGAGTCGCGCTCAACGACGATCCGGCCTTTCGCGTGCGCTTCGACCGCGGTGTCGAAGCGCCCGCCGCGCCCGACCGGTACTGGCGCGGGCTCGTGCTCTGGAATTTCGACGGTCGCGTCTGGAAGGGTGCGCAGCGGTTCGCCCACACGCGCGCTGACAACGCGGTCGAGACACTCGGCAAACGACTCGAGTACGAGATCACCCTGGCGGAGCCACCAAGGCTTTGGCGCTTCGCTCTTGACGCGCCGCTGACTACGCCGGCAGGTTTCAGGCGTACTGCCGATCTGCAGATCACGGGCCCACCCGGCGCTCACGCGGAGCGTCGATATCGCGTGATCTCGAGTACCCGTTTCCGACTGCAGGCGAAGCTTCCGGATGCCCAGCGCCAGGCGGCATTGCGGATTCCCGTTGGCGGCAATCCTCGCGCCCGGGCGCTGGGTCTGCAATGGCGACAACGGCACGGCGAGAACGCCGGCGCGATCGTCTCCGAAGCCCTGTCTATGGTGCGGCGGGACTTTCTCTACTCACTCGACCCGCCGCCGCTCGGCGCCAACGCCATCGACGAGTTTCTCTTCACCACTCGCATCGGATTCTGCGAGCACTTTGCTTCCAGCTTCGTCTTCCTGATGCGCGCTGCCGGCATCCCCGCGCGGATCGTCACCGGCTACCAGGGCGGCTATCGCAATGCGATCGGCGGGTACTGGCTGGTCCGTCAATCCGACGCGCACGCATGGGCCGAGGTCTGGCAGGCAGGCAGCGGCTGGATTCGTGTCGATCCGACGGGCGCCGTCGCCCCCGAGCGGGTCATGCGCGGCGGCGCCGGCTTCGCCGAAGGCATGGCGGGAGGCGATTGGCTGGTGGCCGGCAGCTGGTGGTCCGGAATGCGCGATCGCGTCGACGTCCTCGCCGCAGTGTGGCAGCGGACCGTCATCGATTTCGATTATCTTCGCCAGGGCGATCTCCTCCGCAGCGTCGGCATCCCGGAAGGGGACCGCACGCGGCAACTGCTGCTATGGCTGGCTCTCGTGTTCGCGAGCCTCGGAGTCGCCGCCCTCGTATTGATGTTGCGCGGCGGCCGCCCCACATCCCCATGGGTTGCGCTGTATCGCAGGTTCGCAGCCCGTCTCGCCCGTGGCGGGGTGGTGCGAAGAATCGACGAGGGACCCGCGCACTTTGCTGAACGCGCGGCAACCGAATTGCCCGTGCTGGCGTCGGAGATTCGCGCAATTGCGGCCGAATTCATCGCGCTTCGCTACGCTGCCGAGGTGCTTCCGCCGGAGACGGAGCGGATTCGCCTGAGGCGGCTGCGGACGCGGCTAAAACGCTTGCGTGTGCACCGCCGAAGCGACGCCAGCGCGCTCTGATGCGTCCTTCGGATCATTACCGCTATCGATTTCGGGAGACAGTCGTGAAAAAGTTGGCACTCTATCTGTTGCCACTGGCCATCGTCGGTTGCGCCACCGCACCGCGACCCCTGCAGGGCGAATTCGCCGCGGTGCGACCCCTGGACGCCGCGCGCGCCGAGGGCGAACGCGTCCGCTGGGGAGGGAGCGTGATCTCCGTCGAGACGCGGCCAGGGGAGACCTGCTTCGAAGTCCTCGGACGGGACCTCAGCGGCAGCGCCCGTCCCCTGCCGACCGATGCCAGCGACGGGCGTTTCCTCGCCTGTCGAGGCGGCTTCTACGATCCGGCCATCTTCGAGGCGGGGCGCGAGATCACGGTGACGGGTTCGGTGCAGGGCAGCGAAGTCCGCAAGGTGGGGGAGTTTGCCTACACCTATCCGCGCGTGAATGCGGACACGGTTTATCTCTGGCCCGAACGCAGCGACGTCATCATCGAGCATCGCTCCGGTCCGTTTTTCTACGGCTATCCCTACGGCTTTGGACTGCAATACCGGGGCATCTACCACCGGCCGTACTACAGCAGGCATTACCGCGGGCATCACGGTCGGCCAAAATCCGCATCGTCTTCCGGTTCGGGCGGCGTAGTGCAGGCGCAACCACGTTCGCCAGTTTCCGCCACGCAGGCAAGGTGACCGGGTAGTCGGGGCGGCCCCAGGAAACTCCGGGCGTCGGGCAGCAGTGCGTCGTGGTGCTTGCGCCCGGGGAACCCGGCAAATGGCGAGCGTGTGCAGTGCCTCCGTCGCTGGGCTGCGTCGTCAGCCGGGTGGCCAGGACATGCGGCGGCCGGCGAGCAGGTGCAGGTGGATGTGCGCGACGCTCTGGCCGCCGTCGCGTCCCGAGTTGATGACGCAGCGATAGCCGTCCTTCGCGAGATCCTGCTCGCGAGCGAAGGCAGCGGCCCGGAACAACAACCTGCCCATCAGCTCCACGTCGCTCTCCACGAGGTCATCCAGCGAAGCGATGCGGCGTTTCGGAATGAAGAGCACGTGCGTGGGCGCCTGGGGGGCAATGTCGCGGAACGCGAGGATGTCGTCGTCCTCGAACACGATGTCCGCCGCGACCTCGCGGCTCAGGATGCGGTCGAAGATCGTCACGCTGGTTTCGGATGCAGTCATGGGATTCTCCGTCGGTCGGACAAGTGTTCCGATGCTGGAAATTGGGGCTTGGATCTCCGGATCAGATCGGCGCCCTTGCGCCAAAAGCGTGTGCCAGCGTGCCGCGATCGATGAACTCGAGTTCGCCGCCGAGCGGCACGCCGTGCGCGAGACGGGTCGCGGCGACGGCCGCCTTGCCTGCAAGTTGCGCGACATAGTGCGCGGTTGCCTCACCCTCGACGGTGGGATTGGTCGCGATGATGAGTTCCTGTATCTCGCCGGATGACAGCCGCCGTTCGAGGAGGTCCATGCCGAGTTCGCGGGGCCCGAGAGCATCCAGCGGCGACAATCGGCCGAACAGCACGAAATAGCGCCCGCGGAACCCGGTCGCCTGCTCGATGGCCAGGAGGTCGACGGGACCTTCGACGACGCAAAGCAGACTCGCATCGCGCTGCGGGCTCCGGCAGATGGCGCACAGCGTGTCCTCAGTGAGATTTCGACAGGACGCGCAGTTGCCGATTCGCTCCGCGGCTTCCGCGAGCGTTCGCGACAGGTGTCGCGCGCCGTCACGATCGCGCTCCAGCAGGTGCAGTGCCATGCGCTGCGCGGTCTTGCCCCCAACGCCCGGCAGGCATCGCAGCGCATCGATCAGCTGTTGCAGCAGCGGGGTCGCGTTCTCGTTCGGCATGATTTGCGGGCGTCGGGAGCAGGACAGGTCAAAACGGCAGCTTGAAACCGGGGGGCAATTCGAGACCGCCGGCGACCTGCCCCATGCGGGCCTGGGTCGCCTCGGCGACACGATTGACCGCGTCATTGAAAGCCGCCGCGATGAGGTCCTCGAGCATTTCCGGATCGTCCGCGAGCAGCGTCCGCTCGATGCTGATGCCATGCACCTGGTGCCGCCCGTCGAGCTTGACCTTGACCATTCCTCCCCCGGCCTGTCCTTCCACTTCAATGGCGGCGATCTCCTGCTGCGCCCGCCGCATCTCGTCCTGCATCTTCTGCGCCTGTTGCATCAGCCCGCCCAGTGACCCTTTCATCGCATGGCTCCTCCAGTTCGCGTCCGCCTGTCGACCGGGTTCGCCGCGCGCGACAGCGTGTCAACCCGCCGGTGCGTCGATGGTGCGCTCGGCTTTCCGCCACTGCCAGCGAGCATGTCAATCGGGATTGAGTGCACGCGGGCTGCCAGGAAGCACGCGGGCGTCGAGTTTCTCGACGAGACCCCGCACCAGAGGATCGCCGTCGATGGCGGAGACGGCCGCCGCGTGGCGCTCGCTTTCCGCCGCTGACGCCAGCGACGCGGCAGTAGTCGTGGTGATCGCGTCTGCGCTCACGACTTCAAGGCGTACGACGAGCGCATCCCCCAGGCGCGGCGCCAGCGCCTGCTGCAACTGGCGGGCCAGCAGTTCACTGCGCAGGTGACTCTGCTGTGGCCTGAGCCCGAGCCGCAGCACGTTCGAATCATGCAGGATGAGGACACTGTTGGTGGCCAGCTCCCTCACGGCGCCGCGCAGTTCCAGCTGGTCGGGAAGCTCCAGCCACCGTGCGTGATCCAGCGGTGCCGACTTCGTCACGGCGCGATCGGTTGCGGGCGGCTCCACCCGCGCGGAAGCAGTCGGCTGCCCGCCGGCCGTCTCGGCGGCG
>JBGTIG010000031.1:0-3121 GCA_041745755.1 Lysobacterales bacterium | reverse complement strand
ACCCGCAAATCAGAAACGGCGGACACGATCGGATTAATTTCACGCCACTGTTGATCGTGGTCACTGTGGTAATCGTTGTCGCACTGGTTGCGGCGCTTCTTGCCTACCTGCGGTGAGGCGATAGTCTTGAGCGAAATCCCGAAAAAAGGGGGACGGAGCTAATTAAACCGCCGGGTTTCGATTGTTCGACCGCTCCTGACCGCGCAAGATCATGGGGTCAGGTCTTGTATTACGAGATTGCACCAAGGTAGAGTCGGAAGCGGTAGACGAGATGTCGCAATGCAAGACCTGACCCTGTAAACTCGCGATGCTTGCGCGAGCGGGCTTGAACTCTGGCGAAGTGCTTCGCCAAAGCAGCGCGCACGCCGCAGGAAACAGCGCGGCGTAGCCGAGCGTTGCGCAAAGGTGCAGGTACAGCTTGCCCGACATGAAAAAGGGGCAAACCCCTTTTTCGATTGCGGCGAAGCCGCTGAGCCGGGCTAGCGCCGGCGCGAGAACTCCAGCCGGTAGTTCGCTTCGTCCTGCGTGAACTTCTTCACGCCGTCCTTCAGCTCGGCGTCGACGGCCGGATCGCCGGTGAAGTCGCCGATGGTGACGCTGCCAAGGTTGTCCAGGGCGTTGCCGCTGGTGACATCGTCTTCCAGGTCTTCACCGTCCTGGTCATAGATCGTGATGCGCACTTCGCCGCGCACCCAGTTGCTGCCGAACCTGTTGTGCCCGGACAGGTTTACATCCTGGCCTTCGTCGAAGGCGCCGAGATCGACGATGTCGTGGCTTTTGCCATCGGCGCTATAGGTCATGCGGATGCGGTCGTCGCCGGTGGAATCTTCCTGCTCGACGCATTCCAGCACGCCTAGATTCACCTCGTGATGATCGGTAAGCACGCGTGCGCTGAAGGACACGAGGGCGGATGCATCGGCGGGGTCTTCGCGTTCGAGCACCACGGACAGCTCGTCCGGCGCCGGGCCGCCATGCGCGCCGACATCCAGCAGGCCTTCGTCGCCGACAAAGCCGTTGATCCAGTTGATTGCAGACTCGGCAGCGCCCGCAGGCGCTGTGCCGGTGCGCAGCGGCGTGGCGGCGTGCTCGCCCAGCTCCACGCGCAGCGCGTGGCCGTCGGTGCTGAAGGTTTTCGGCAACTGCACCAGCGTCCAGATGAGGTTGTTCGGGTTGGCTCCGAACTGCTGTCCGTAGGCCAGCTTCACTTCGCGATTCAAGGGCAGCACCACGGGATGCTGCGAGTCCTGACCAACGTTGGGCGCCAGCAGCAGGTTGTAGTCGCCGGTGCGTGCCGGGTCCTGCCAGCAGATTTTGAGCAGGAAGGGCTCTTCGATGGCGACCTGCGCTTCGTCCTCGGTCTTGCGGAAGCTCTGCACCTCTGCATCGCCGCGGAAGAAATCCAGTGGCTCCGAAACATCGCGCGCGGCGAACGCCGCGAGGCGCAGCGCATGCGCGCCCATGTTGGTGACGGTCCAGGTGCCTTGTTCGATGCGCAGCCAGTGGCAGGCGCCGGGAGTGGCCAGCGTGCCCTTCATCTCGCCGCCGTTCGGCAGTTTCTCACGCAGGCGCGCGAGGCTGGGGCTGCAAGGCTCGGGCGTATCGCTGTCGATGGCATCGCCACGGCGACGCACTTCGGCGCCCACACCGAAGTGATCGGACAGATCAATGCTGCTGCCGTCGGCCCTCGAATGATCGAAGTGGCGCTCGATTTTCGGGTGCTGGTCGCAGCCCACGCTGCCCTTGCGGTCGCGCCATAGCACGTAGTCGAGCCGCTCGTCCCTGGCTTCAGCGGGAACGTGATCGTTGCGCGTGCTCCAGCTTTCGCCTTGGTCTTCCTTGGTCGAGGCTTCCGGCCACAGATCGCGAAAGCCGAGCTTGCCGAAGCGCGAATCATCGCCGCTGGCGAGTTGCTTCCTGTATTCCTGCTTGAACTCGCCGTCCGTGTTCATGCCATCGACGTTGAGATCACCCAGGATCACCGCGTCGCGCTCTACGCTGGGCGACCATTGCGCCACCATCGCTTCGAGTTCGGCCAGCTGTCCATCGCGCTCGCTCAGAAAATCCGGCAGCGGCTCTTCGTATTCGGGCGAGGTGAGGTTGGCCTGCGTGTGGCTCCAGAAAACGTCGAGCGCCTTGCCGTTGCGCTGCTTGAGCCTCACATAAGCCACGCCCTTGCCGGCATCGCACTCAGCGCCCAGCGGCAGGAAAGGATCGATCACCGTATCGACCACATCGCCGGCGGTTTCCGGCGCTTCGTCGGTGCAATGGCGATAGCGGTGAAACGCGATCAGGCAATTGTCGCCGTTGCCGGAGACCCAGGCGTCCACGTTATTGCCGGCAAACCACACGTCCATGTCCGCGCAGTTGCGCGTGTCCTGATACGCCTGGGTTCCGGGAAAGGGCGCGACCGTCCCGTCGGTAGGGACGGACGGCACGCCGCCATGCTGAAACGGCTGCGGTGCCGGCGCGCTGAAGCGGATCGGCTCAAGCCGCGAGAGCAGCACCAATCCGCTGTCTTCCGCGCCGCCGCCATCGAGGTCTTCCACCACGAAGCGGAAGCGCTGCGGCCCGGACTGCGCCTCGTCGAGCAAGGCATCGCGGATCGTCTCGTCGAACACCTCGTTGAGCGCGATCACGTCGTAGGGCGACTCCTTGAGCCGCCTGGCCACCGCCCGCCCGCGGTCCTCCTCGTCCATGTTGATCTGGCCCATCTGGCCGGCGATAGTCGGCAGGGCGAACGTGTTCCACGACAGAATGCGCAAGGTCGGCTCGCGTTCCGGCTTCGGCTCCTTGTCGCAGCCGCCGAGCAATGCCAGTGATGCCAGCACGATCATGCTGGTCTGGATCAGCCGTGCCGTCATCGCTATCTCCCTGTCGCATCCGCCGCAGTTTGGCGGCGATCGTACTCGCTTGCATGGGGCCAAAAGCGGAACTGGCTCTCCGGAAAAAGGGGTCCTGAAAAAGGGGGTCAGACCCTTTATTTCTCGTAGTTCACGCCATCACCCCGGCGACAGAGCGATGACGTGTTCCGGCCGGTGCTTCTGCGGAGCGATCACCTTCGAGGCAGAAGGTGTTCCGATTTCAGTGTCGATCGGCCACCGCGAAGACTGCCGGCGCAGCT
>JBGTIG010000030.1:0-5218 GCA_041745755.1 Lysobacterales bacterium | reverse complement strand
ACGACCTCTGGATAAACAACGGCCGCTCGCCACCCGTCACCATGAAGGCCGCGATCGCGACTACTCCGTTGTAGGTGCGGGGCTTGGTTCGCGCTGCACGGGGCTCCGCTCTGCCCGTAGGTGCGGAGCTTGCTCCGCACTTCCTCCAGGCGCCCGGAATTGCGCTCCGCGCTCTGCCCGTAGGTGCGGAGCTTGCTCCTCACGTCCTCCGTCGCGCGGAGCTGCACTCCGCTCCGTCCGTAGGTGGGGAGCTCCGCTCCACTCTGCCGAGCAAGCTCGACAGCTACGGCAAGCGCACCTGAGGTGCGCTTACTTCATGCGGTAGGTGATGCGGCCCTTGGAGAGGTCATAGGGTGTCATCTCGACCTTGACCTTGTCACCGGTGAGTATGCGGATGTAGTTCTTGCGCATGCGCCCCGAGATATGGGCCGTCACCACGTGCCCGTTCTCGAGCTTGACCCTGAACATGGTGTTGGGCAGGGTATCGAGGACGGTGCCCTCCATTTCAATTTGATCGTCTTTTGACATATTCCAGCGTGCGCGCCCGGGAGAATGGGCAGGGGGCGCGCATTCTGGCACAAAGGGACAGTCGAGCGCGTCTTGAGGACAGGTTCCGGGTGCAAGGCCGAGTGGTGGGAAAGCTCCCACTGCCGAGGCTTGGGGTGTCGGTGGAAAGGGCAGCAGGGCCATACTCGGGTTTCATGCCATCCGCGGGAGCTTCGCCAGCTGATGATCTCCAGGACCAGGACACCCCGCGCATCGAAGCGCCAGCCGGCGAAAGCCAGGACTGTCGATGTCGAGTCGGCGCGCCGCGTTTCGAAGTCGGATGGGAGCGTGGTGCAGGCGACAGCGAAGGTTCCAGCCACGACACCCGCGAAGCTCAAGCGACCGACGGCAAGCAAACCCCGGAAGCGCTCCACGGCCAAGCCCGCCGACAAGCCCCGCGATGCGCTGACCGACAAGCCTGCCACCAGGCCCGGGAACAAGTCTGCTGGCAAGCCTCCCGGCAAGGCCTCGAACAGGGAAAGAGAAGGTTCCGGGTTGCCCCCCGCGCCACCGCCGACCCTCCTGGCGCCACTGATCGTCGGCATCGGTGCGTCGGCGGGGGGGCTCGAGGCATTCCGTAATTTCTTTGCGCACATGCCTTGCGACAGCGAGATGGCGTTCGTGCTGGTGCAGCACCTCGCGCCGCAACACGAAAGCATGCTGGTGGAGCTGATCGCGCGCGGCACTTCCCTGCCGGTGACCGAAGCAGCCGATGGCGAGCGGGTGCTGCCGCGCAACGTGTACGTGATCCCGCCGGATGCGACGCTCACCATCGTTGACGGCTGCCTGCAGGTGAGCAAGCCGGCGCCGCCGCGCCAGCACCGCTGGCCCATCGATACGTTCTTCGTGTCGCTGGCGGAAGACCAGGGCGATCGCGCCGTCAGCATCGTGCTGTCCGGCAGTGGCAGCGATGGTGCGCGCGGTCTGCGCGCGATCAAGGAGCATGGAGGCCTGACACTGGCGCAGGCCGGCTTCGATCATGTTGCGCTGAGCGGCATGCCCGCCAGTGCTGCGGCGACAGGGTGGGTGGACGACGTGCTGCCGGTGGAGGACATGCCCGCGCGTCTTCTCGCCCACCAGGAACACTTGCACCGGGCACAGAGCGGCAAGGACGGGGATGGCATGCGCCACGACGTGCCGAGCCGTCTCCGCGAGATCACGCGCGTGCTGCACGCAGCAAGCGGGCACGATTTCAGCCAGTACAAGGAGAAGACTCTGGTGCGTCGTATCCAGCGCCGCATGCAGGTGCTGCGTATGGAGTCGGTGGCGGATTACCTCAAGGCGCTGCGCCGGGACGAAGGCGAGCTTGATCGCCTGTTCCGCGAGCTCTTGATCGGCGTTACCGAATTCTTTCGCGATCCGCCGGCGTTCGAGTTGTTGCAGACGCGCGTGATTCCCGCGTTGCTGGAGGGCAAGACGGCCGCAGACAAGGTTCGTGTATGGGTGCCAGGCTGCGCCACCGGCGAGGAGGCGTATTCGATCGCGATCCTCCTGAAGGAAGCCATGGGCCCCGGGCAAGGACATCCCAAAGTGCAGATCTTCGCCACCGATATCGACGAACGCGCAATCGCTTTCGCGCGGGCGGGGCGGTTCCGTGGACCGCTGACCGGAATGTCGAAAGAGCGGACGACCCAGTGGTTCGAGCCGCAGGGCGAAGACTTCCGGGTGCACAAATCCATTCGCGAGATGTGCGTGTTCTCACCGCACAGCGCAATCAAGGACCCACCGTTCACGCGGCTCGATCTGATCTCCTGCCGAAATCTGCTCATCTATCTGAATTCCGAATTGCAGGAACGGCTGCTGCGGCTTTTCCATCACGCGCTGCTGCCTCGCGGGTTCCTCCTGCTCGGCCCGTCGGAAGGCGTGTCCCGCGGCGAGAGCCTGTTCGCGGTCGTCGACAAGAAGCATCGCCTGTATCTGCGGCGGCAAGGCAGCAGCACGCGCCTGTCGGGCGTGCCGGGCGCAACCACCGCGACCCTGGATGATTCCAGGAAAACGACGGCGGGGCCGAGGACCCGGCAACGTTCCGTGCTGCCCGCCACCGAGGACCTGGTCGAACGCAACGCCAGGCGCGCGCTGGAGCGGCATTCTCCGGCCTACGTCGTGGTCGACGCCAGTCACGATGTCCTGCGCTTCTGTGGTGACACCGGGCGCTTCCTGCAGCCATCGTCCGGCACCGCCAGTCTCAATCTCTTTTCCCTCTTGCAGAAGGATCTCCGCAGCGTCGTGCGCAACGCGCTCCACCAGGCATTTTCCGAGCAGCGCGCGGTGGTGCAGAGTGGACTCTCGCTGTCGATCGAGGGCGTGACCCGGGCGCTGCAGGTCATCGTCGAGCCGCTGTTCGATGTCGACGGCAATGCGCACCTGTGTGTCGTGGCGTTCCGCGAGCGCGAAATGGCGCCGCCGCTCGCCGTGATCGAGGGCGAGCATTCCGAACGTGCGATGGAACCCGGCAACGTTCGGCTGCTGGAGCAGGAACTCGACGCCTTGCGGTTGCAGTTGCGATCGGTGATCGACCAGCATGATGTCGCCAACGAGGAGTTGAAGTCGACCAACGAGGAGTTCCAGTCGGTCAACGAGGAACTGCAGTCGTCCAACGAGGAACTGGAAACCTCGAAGGAGGAGATGCAATCGATCAATGAGGAACTCGAGGTGGTCAACGCCGAACTGAACACCAAGAACACCGCGCTTCTCCGCGTCAACAGCGACCTGCGCAACCTCATGGAGTCGACGCAGATCGCCACGCTGTTCCTCGATGCGGATTCCCGAATCCGCGGCTTCACGCCCGCGATATCCGCGCTGTTCCATCTGCGCCAGAGCGACATCGGCCGCCCGATCACCGAGGTGGCATCGCGCGTGCCTTATCCTGATCTCGACCTCGACGTAAGCGAGGTTACGCAGACGCTCGTCGTGAGGGAGCGCGTGATGCGTTCGGAGAGCGACACGTCGGCTTTCCTGGCGCGGATCCGGCCCTACCGGACGGTGGAGAACGTCATCGACGGCGTGGTGTTGACGTTCACGGACATCTCCGAGCGCGAGGAGTCAGCGCAGGGACGCGCCTTGCTGGCCGCGATCGTCGACTCCTCCAGGGACATCATCATCGGCCATACGCGGGAGGGGACGATCACCAGCTGGAACGCAAGTGCCGAGCGCATCCTCGGCTACAGCGCGGCCAATGCGATGGGCAAGTCGATTGCGATGCTGCTGCCGAGCGGTTCTCCCCAGTTGAACGCGATGCTGGTCCCGTGCCTCGACGGCCGCGCCACCGAGCTTGAAATGATCTGGCAGCGCCGCGACGGCACGCAGCTGCAGATGGCGGTCACCTGCTCACCCGTCCGCGATGCAACCAACGTCGTCGTGGCGGGTTCGTTGATCGCGCGCGACATCGACGAGCGGGCTCGCATCGATCGCGCGCTCAAGACCAGTGAACACCGACTCGCGCGCCTGATCGAGCAGACGTCGGTGGGGCTCGCGCAGGTCACCCTGGAGGGGCTTTACGAGATGGTCAACCCCCAGTACTGCGAAATCGTGGGAAGGCCCGAACACGTGCTGTACGAGATGAGATTCCAGGACGTCACCGACGGCGACCATCGGGACGGCTTCATGTCGGAGTTCGAGAACCTGATCGCCGGCGGCCCGGCGTTTCGATTCGAGAAGCGCTACCTGCGGCCGGACGGCTCGACGGTCTGGGTCGATACCAGCGTTTCCCTCGTCACCGGATTGAACGCGCGACCCCAGCATGTGCTGATCGCCGCGCAGGACATCTCCGAACGGCGGCGCGCCGAACGGCACATCCAGATGATGATGGGCGAACTCAATCATCGGGTGAAGAACACGCTGGCCAGCGTGCAGTCGATCGCACTCCTGACGATGACGAGCGCCACCACCCCCGAGGCCTTCCAGCAGACCTTCCTGGCTCGGCTGCAGGCGCTCTCGGGCACACACAACCTGCTCGCGCAGGAAGCCTGGAACGGCGTGGAGCTGCGGTCCCTCGTGCTGGCGGAGCTCGCGCCGTATCGCCACGATAACGACACGCGCGTGGAACTCGAGTGCGACGCCCTTCAGCTGAAGCCGAAGGCGGCGCTGGCACTCAGCATGACCTTGCACGAATTGACGACGAACGCCGCGAAGTACGGCGCGCTGTCCGTTCCCGAGGGACGCGTGACCGTCCGCTGCGAGACGCACGCCCGCGAAGGGGATGACTGGCTGCACCTGGAGTGGCGGGAACGGGGCGGGCCAATGGTGCGCGAACCCTCGCGCCGGGGGTTTGGTTCTACCCTGATCGCCCATGGGCTCGCCTATGAGCTCGACGGTGCCGTCTCGCTGGTGTTCGATCCGGCGGGCGTCGTCTGCAGGATCGAATTTCCCCTTGCGGAGACCGAGGCATGAATGTTCCGGCACCGACAGACCCGCCGCGCGTGCTGGTGGTGGAGGACGAGATGTTCGTGGCGATGCTGGTGGAGACCATCCTCACGCAAGCCGGCTACCGGGTCCTCAAGGCCGCGCGGGTCGACGCCGCGATCGCGATGGTCGATGGCCCCGAACGCATCGACTGCGCACTGCTCGACGTCAATCTCGCCGGCGTGGAAGTTTTTCCCGTAGCCGTGAAGCTGCGTGAGGCGGGCGTCCCGTTCGCATTCGCGTCGGGCTACGGGCGCGAGGGACTGCCCGC
>JBGTIG010000029.1:0-16702 GCA_041745755.1 Lysobacterales bacterium | reverse complement strand
GGAATCGTCCGAGCACCGACAGCGTTTCGCCCAGGGTGCCGAGCGACTCGATGTTCACCGGGTCGATCGACAGCGACCGACGCAGCGCCGCGAGCGACTCGTCGAAGCGCCCGTCGCGGCGCGCCACAAAGGCGCGCAGCGTCCATGCTTCAGCGTTGCCCGGGACGCGCTCGAGCACGCGCTCCAGCACGGCGTCGGCGCGGGCGTAGTCGAGGTGCCCCCAGTAATGAAAGTACGCTTCGCCGAGCAGGGTTTCGATCGCCTCAGGCGCCAGTCGTTGCGCCTCCGCCAAGGCTTTGCGCGCGTCATCGCGTTGAGACCTCGGACCCAACGCGTACCAGAAGCCCCGCAGGTGTGCACGGGCCTTTCTGGCAAAGGCGTCGGCAAATCCCGGGTCCAGCTGGATCGCGTGATCGAAAGCCGCGATCGCATCGCGCAGCCGCTCCGTCGTCAGCCCGTCGCCGTGCGACAGCAACGTGCCACGCAGGAACGACTCGTAAGCCTCGAGGTTGGTGGTGGGGCCCGCAGCCAAAGCGCTTGCTTCGGACGGGCTCAACACCACCTGCATGGACTTCGCCACGGCCTGCGCGATGTCGGCCTGGATGGCGAAAAGTGTGTCGGTGGTGAGGGCCCGGTCGTAGTTCTCCGCCCACAGATGGACATCGCTCGCGCCGTCGATCAACTGCACGTTGACCCGCACCTGGTTGCCCGCGCGCTGCACCGCGCCTTCCAGCACCACGGCTGCGCCGAGCTCTCGTGCGATTTCCGGGATCGATTGCTTCGAGTCCTGATAGCGCATCATCGACGTGCGCGAGATTACGCGCAGCGCCGCGATCTTCGACAACTGGGTGAGAAGGTCGTCGTGAATGCCCTCCGCGAAGAAGGCGTCTTCCGGGAGTGCGCTGCGATTGCGAAACGGCAGCACGGCGACCAGGCGGTTCTTGTTTACCGATGTAACTGAAGGCGCGGGAATCGCGGCAGGCTTCGCCGCGGCTTCGACAACGGCGGCGTCGGCTTTGGCGCGCCCGTCGCGGGGCCAAAAGCGATCGGCAGCAATCAACGCCACGACGGCGATCAGTCCCAGGATGGTCAACTGATCCAGCCGACGTGCGGTGCGTGGCCCGATGGAGTCTTCCGGTGCGACTTGGGCATCGCGCTTCAAACCGTCTGGCGTGAGTTCGAACACCCAGGAAAACACCAGCATCGGTACGAAGCCCAGCGCGAGCAGCAGCACCAGTGCTTTCAGCACCCAGCCCGGTGTGTCGTACAGCGGCAGCAGGGTCTCCGCGACTTGCACGATCAGCCAGGCGCCGACCAGGTACAGACCCGCCATGCGGATGACGTTGCGGCGTTTGAGTTCGGCGAAAAAGCTCATGGCGGCGTCGATCCATTCTCGCCCAGCCGCGGCATGGTGCTGAAACGCGACGGGTCGATGCCGGCTTCGGCCAGGCGCGCGCGGAAGTTCGGCGTGTCGGCCGGGTCGAACACCAGCGACCCGCCGTTGTTCACCATCAGTCGCCCGAGTATGGCCGGTCCGGCCGGCAGGGCGTCCACGCGCTGCGCCAAAGCACGGGCACGCTCGGTCTTACCGAGTTCGTGGTAGACATCGAGGAGTCGGTCCGACGGCCAGTCGTCGGACGCTTCGAGCTCCGAGGCCAGGCGCAGCGCGGTACTTCGCTCGCCCCGAACCGCGGCCAGGTAGGCCGGAAGCCATGGCTGCTCCTGCGAGCGGGCCTCCAGCATCGCGCTAAGGCCATCGCGGTCGCCGCGAAGCCGCAGGATCAACAGTTCGAGCTCGCGCAGCCAACGGTGATCGCCAGCACGCCGGCGACCTTCGGCGATGAGCGCCAAGGCGGCATCGAAGTTGCCGGCGTGAATCTCGACCGCCGCAAGATCGCTCCAGCCCGCCGGCAGCAGCGGGTCGCTGCGCAGCCGCAGCTCGGCCACCCGGCGGGCGGCGTCCGCTTCGCCGGCCAGATTCAGGATTTCGTGCAGCCACAGGCCGCCGTCCGTCACCGTCGGCTCGAGGTCGGCAACTGCGCGAATCTCCTCCAGCAGGGCGGGAATGCGATGCCAGGTCGGGGAGAAGTACTCGCGATTGAGCTCGGCGACAGCGCGCGCCATCGCATCGGGCGCATGTGCGAGTGCGAAGTCGAGGTCGGTGCGCAGCTGTTCGATGGCGGCCTGCTGGGTTGTCTCGACTGCACCGATCATCACGTCACCCGCGTTCGGGCCGTCCATGACCAGGTGCGCGTACAGATCCGAGTGGAACACGGCCGCCTTGCCATAGCCCGGGTCGAGTGCCTTGGCGCGCTCGAAAAAGCGATTGGCGGCCACCAACGTGGCGCCCGGGGTGGCCGCATGAGCGTTGAAGAACATCTCGCGGCCTTTGAGAAACTGCTCGAACGCCCGCACGTTGCGCGTGCCGCTGGCGAACATGCGTTCGCGCTTCGGTCCATCGAGCAGAACGTCCAGCGTGGCAGCGACGTTCTCGGCCACCTCGCGCTGGACTTCGAACAAGTCGTCGCTGGTGCGGTCGTAGCTGTCCGACCAAAGGTGGAAGCCGTCTTCCGCGCGAATCAACTGCGCGGTGATGCGCAGGCGATCGCCGATGCGGCGAACCGAACCTTCCAGTACGTGCGCTACGCCCAGGGTGCCGGCGATAACACGAATGTCGCGGTCGGGTTCCCGGAACTGGAAGCTGGAGGTACGCGCGGTGACCTTGAGCTCGGGCAGCCGCGCCAGGGCATTGAGAATCTCCTCGGCCAGGCCGTCGACGAACCATGCCTGATCGCCGGTCTCGGTCATGTCGGCGAACGGCAGCACGGCGATCGACTTCTGGACGAGTGCGGGCTTCTCCGTGCCCGCTGCGGCTGGGTGCACGTCGGCAGCTTGATCCGCAACTGCCAGCCCGGCGGCGACGGGGGTAGTCGGCGCCACGCGCTCTTGAGGCCAATAGCGATCGGCAGCAATCACCGCCAGCAGGATCACCACGCCGGCCAGGGTGAGCTGATCCATCCGATTGGCGGTTTGCGACGCAATCGAGCGTGCCGGATCAACCTCGGCATCGCGCTTGAGGCCTTCGGGCGTCAGCTCGTAGATCCATGAGAACACCAACGCCGGCAGGAAACCGAGCGCGAGCAGGATGATCAGCGCACGCAGCACCCAGTCCGGTACACCAAAGACTGGCAACACCGTCTCGGCCACCTGCACGATCAGCCACGCCCCGACCAAGTACAGCCCGGCCATGCGGATCACATTGCGGCGGCGCAGCTCGGCCCACAAGCCGGGGCCCTGATTGCTCAAAGGCGGCGGCAGATCGCTCATGAATTCACACCGGAAGGCTTGCAGGCAAACGGCAGCGGCTCGGGCGGCGGCCGCTGGATGCGCTCGCGTTCCAGCACCCGCATCAGCGATGGAAATGGCGAAGGGTCGAAGTGGCGGTAACTGAGGAAGCCCGCGAGTGCCTGGGTATTGCCGCTCTGCTCGAAAGCCATCAGCAACTGGTTGGCCTCGTCGCGACGATCGAGCAGCATCAGGAGGTGCCAGCGCTGCGAGATGTCGCCGGGTGGCAAGTTTGCCAGCATGTGCGCCACTTCTTCGCAGCGTCCTTCGGCGCTGGCCTGGCGCGCCGGCGGAATGCTTGACCAATGCGACTGGTTGGTCTGCTGCTTCCAGCGCTCGAACACCGTGCGGGCTGCTTCGACGCGGCCATCCCAGAGCAGCGCACGATGCGCCTGGTACAAAACGCCCTCGTCGTCGCGCCAGCGCTCCGCCAGTTCGAGCGCTCGCTCGGCCGCGCGGCGCCGGTCCGGTCCGCGATGCGCATAGTTCAGATACAGGTTCGCCCAATCCTGGCGGCCGAAGGCCAGCGACCACACCTTGTCCAGCGGCTCCCGCATCAGCACGGGCTCGCTGGTGCGGGTGTACAGGCTAAGCAAGTCGCTCAGCGCATCGCGGTCGTTCGGCCGCTCGGCGAGCACCTGGCGTTGCAGGTCGATCGCCTCGCGCAGACGCAGGTCGTGCAGGGCCTTGAGCGCCAGCGAGGCATGGCGGTCGACGTTGCGGCTGGCGTGCTGGATCGCCAGATCGATGCGCTCGCGGAAGCGTTCGCGCATCGCGTCGGGCGTCACGTCCACAGGCTCGTAGGTCGTGAGCGTAGGATCGAGCTGGGTCCGCCAGTAATAGGCTGCGCGCGCATGCGCCGCGGCGAACGTGGGATCGAGCGCGCGCGAGGTTTCAAACTGTTGGTAGGCGGCGGAGAATGCTTTCGGATCAGAAAGATCCAGCGATCCGGCAATGCCGCGCAGATAGGCCTGGTAGGCCTCGACCGAGCGGGTGCCGACCTGGGCCATGTCGGCCAGCGCCGCTGGGTCCATGCTGGTTTGCATCGCCGTGGCGATCTGCCTGGCAAGGTCTTCCTGGATGCTGATGACGTCGGAGGGATCGCGGTCGTAGTTTTGCGACCACACATGGAAGCCGTCAGCGGCGCGGATCAGCTGCGCGGTGACGCGTACCCGCTGCGGTGTGCTGCGCACCGAACCTTCCAGCACGTGGGCCACACCGAGCTCGGCCGCGATCTGCGGAATCGCCAAAGTACTGCCCTTGTAACGGAATGATGAGGTGCGAGCGGCAACCTCCAAATCGGGCGTGCGGGTCAGCGCGTTGAGGATCTCTTCGCTCAGGCCATCGGCGAACCACTGCTGGTCGCCGCCGGGGCTGAAATCGGCGAACGGCAGCACGGCGATGGTCTTGGGATCCGCAGCGATAGCTTTGCTGTCGGCAGGCTTGTTCGGCGTCGCATTCGCGCGGCCCGGCGCGGCTTCGGCAACACTCGACTTCGCCGCGCGCGGCGAGAGCACGAACTTGTCGACCGTGAAGTAAACGAGCGCCAGTGCCAGCACCACGATGATCATGCGATCCATGCGTCTCGCGGTCTGGGGTGCGATCGATTGCCCGGGCGGGACTTCGGCGTCGCGTTTGAGCCCGCCCGGTGTCAACTCGAACACCCACGAGAAAATCAGTGCCGGCAAGAAGCCCAACGCCAACAACACCACGAGCACTTTGAGCACCCAATGGGGTGTGTCGAAGATCGGCAGCAGCGTTTCCGCGACCTGCACGATCAGCCACGCGCCGACGAGGTACAGCCCCGCCATGCGGATGACGTTGCGGCGGCGGAGCTCGGCGAAGAAATTCACCGCGCGGGTTCCGGGAAGCCCAATTTCCTCACCAGCGCCACGAAGCGCCGATCGTCGCGCAGGCTGTCGAGCGCCGGGTCGTAGGTGAGCCGCGCGATGCCCGCGTCGTGGATGTCGTAGGCGCGATCCAGCCAGTCGAGCGCCTCGTCTTTCTCGCCTCGCCAGGCATGCACCTGGGCGATCTGGAAAGCGAAGCCGATCGAGTACCTCGATTTCAGTTGGTCCAGCGCCTGCTGCGATGCCGGCGCGTTGCCGCGCGTGTGCTCGACCATCGCCGTTCCGGTCAAACGGAACTGATCGGGGGTGCGCTCGAAGTGGCGCATCGCGACATCGGACTTGCCGTCCGCGAGCTCAAGAGTGCCGAGCAGGAAGTTGGCCCAGTTATGTTCCGGCAGGAGCTCGATCGAGCGTTGCAACGCGGTGCGCGCCGCCGCGGTCTGCTGGTCTGCGGCCAGATGACGCCCGAGCACATTCCAGGCATTGGCCGACAGCGGATCGACGGCCGTCGCCTTGCGTAGCACCGCGAGCGCCTCCTCGCGGCGACCCAGGGAAAACAACAGGGGCCCGTAGCTGGTCAGCGTGGTCACGTCGTTGGCGTCGAGCGCCAGCGCCCGCTCGAAGTCGGCTTGCGCACCCCGCCAATCCCAGCGCAGGCGATGGCGCGTATTGCCCCGCGCCGCATACCCGTCCGGAAGGTCAGGCGCCAGAGCGATCGCCTGGTCCGCCGTCGCAAGGGCCTGCCGGATCACGTCCTCGCGCTGAGCGGGGGTTTCGGCGAAGTCAGAAAGTGTGCCCTGCGCGAAGGCCAGTCCCGCGTAAGCATTGGCATAGTTCGGATCAAGCGCGATGGCGCGCTGGAACGCTTCCTCTTGACCGCTCCTCGCGGGCTGACCGGCGGCACCCTGCAATCTGGCCCCGATCAGGTATTGCTCGTAGGCCTGCGGGTTGCTGGTGCGCTGCGTGTTGGACAACTGCTGGCTCGGCAGCAGCTTGACCTTGAGCGCGGCGACGACCTCTCCTGCTATCTCATCCTGCACCTTGAAGACATCGGCCATTTCGCGGTCGTAAGTTTGCGACCACAGGTGCGAGCTGTCCGCGGCCCGGATGAGCTGCGCGGTGATGCGCAGCTGGTTGCCGGACTTGCGCACACTGCCTTCGAGGACATGGGCGACATCGAGCGTCTTGGCGATGGTCGCGACATCGACCTCCTTGCCCTTGAAAGAAAACGACGAGGTCCGCGCGATCACCCGCAGCTGCGGGATCTGCGCCAGCTGGTTGAGCAGTTCCTCGGACAACCCATCGGAGAAGTACTCCTGCTCCTGGTCCGAGCTCATGTTGACGAACGGCAGCACGGCGATCGAGTTGGAGGAAACGGAGGAAACGGGGTCAGAGTCACTTTCCGGCGCCGACCCTTCTGCAGCTTGCGGCTGGGCGTTGCCGGAAAGTGACTCTGACCCCGTTTCCTCGCGCGTTTCCCCCCTTTCCTTTGGCCAGAATCGATCCGCCGCGACCAGTGCCACCACCCCGAGCAATCCCCACACGATCAAGCGGTCCATGCGCCGCGCCGTCTGCGGCGCGATCGATTGCCCGGGTGCAACGTCCGCGTCGCGCTTCAAGCCCTCGGGCGTCAGCTCGAATACCCACGCGAAAACAAGCGCGGGGATAAATCCTAGTGCGAGAACAATGATGATCGCCCGGAGGACCCAGGTCGGCACATCGAAAGCAGGTAATACCGTTTCCGCCACCTGCACGATCAGCCACGCGCCGACGAGATAGAGCCCCGCCATGCGGATGACGTTGCGGCGCTTGAGTTCCGCGAGCAGGCTCATGGTCTGCAGGCCAGCCGCAGCAGCGTTGCTTGGCCACGAGTCGAATCGATGCGTGGCTGCAGATTATTCATAGATGGTTCGCGGCTCGGGGCCTTGGACGATTGCCTTGAAGCGCGGATGATTGCGCAGCGGATCCCACAGCGGATCCAGCCGCAGCTCCGCCTGCGTGAGCGGAAACGCACCGTAGGGCGTGACCAGCAATCGTTCGATGCGCGCGATCGCTCGGTCCGGTTCACCCACCATCATCTCGATCCTCGCAAGGCTCTGCTCCGCCACCGGACCGAACACGGGGTCCTCCGACGCCGGCAACATCGACACCGCCCTTGCGGCGTCGCGCAACGCCGCCTGCTTGTTGCCGAGGCCGGCCTCGCATGCTGCGAGCTTGAGCACGATGAACTGGTTGCGTGGCTGCAACTGTTGCAATTGCTGGGCTTCTGCCTTGCCGCGCACGAAGGCCTGCTTGGCACCTTCGGCGTCGCCGGCCCGCGTTCGGAACGAGCCAAGCCATTCCCAGTCCACTCCCATGTCGTTCTGGAGAGTCCGCTGCGGATGAGCCAGCGTCTTCTCCAGCAATCGCACCGCCTCTGCGAAGCGTCTTTCATAAGTGAGCAGGGAGATCCACGAAGGGACCACCATCTCTCGGTGTTCCGCTGGCACGCGCTCGAGCACCGCGCGCGCGGCCGGCAGGTTGCCGGTCGTCTGGTAATGGAGCGCCTGGTTCACGATCACGTCCGGATCGTCCGGGGAGATCTCCAGCGCGCCTTCGATCATCGCGCGCGTGCCCTCGTGGTCACGCAGCATCGAATAGGTCCAGGCCCGGTCCATCCAGAGTTCCGCATCGCGGGGACTCAATTTTGCCGCTTCCGCGTAGAGATCCAGACTCGCCTTCCAGCGACCTTGCCGCCGGGCGATTCGCGCCAATGCGATGGCGGCGTCGCTGCTGCTCGGCACCTCGGCCCGCAACCGCTCGAAGAGCACGCGCGCGCCTTCGTAGTCGCGCATGACCTGGTAGCGGTAGTAGGCGTTTGCCAGCAGCGTCTCCGCGGAGTTCGGGTCGAGCCGGGTGGCGATTTCCGCAGCGAGGCGCGACGCCTCCTCCCGCGCCGAGGACACATCGATGCGGGTGATCACGAGGCCCGCATTGATTTTCGACAGTTCCGCCCATGCGCGGGCGAACTTCGGATCGAGGCGCACGGCCTCGGCAAAGAAACGCGCCGCCGCTTTCTGATCCCGCGGATTCTGTCCGGGCCGCGAGCCGAGGTCGAGGCCGCGCAGGTAGGCATCGTAGGCGGCGGGCGTGCCGGTGGGCTTGCCCGAGATCGCCTTTTTCTCGTTGCCGCTCAGCGTGGCCTCGAGCGTTCGGGCGATGTTCGTCGCCACTTCGCTTTGCACTGCGAAGATGTCGGTGAGGTCACGGTCGTAGAGTTCAGCCCAGAGGTGCTCGTCGCTATGCGCCGCGATCAGCTGCACGTTGATGCGCACGCGCGTCCCCACCTTCTGCACGCTTCCCTCGACCACGTTCGCCACCCCGAGCTCCCGGGCGATCTCGGCCACGTTCGCGTACTTGGTTCGATAGCGCTCGGTGGAACTGCGCGAGATCACCTTGAGCTGGCCGATCTTCGCCAGGCGCGTGATGATTTCATCCTGCATGCCATCGGCGAAATATGCGTTGGCTTTATCCTCGCTCAGGTTCTCGAATGGCAGCACCGCGATAGACCTGGCGCTGGCGACGGCTCTGTCCCGGGTTTGCGATTCCGCCAGCGCGCGGGTGGTGGTCGCGATGAGGGTCGCATCGCGTCGCGGCGCCAGCACGCTGCGGTCGAATCCGAAATACGCGAGCGCGAGCAGCAGTACGGCCATGATGATGCGATCCATGCGCCGAGCGGTCTGTGGTGCGATCGAGTGCTCACGCGGCACTTCGTCGTCGCGCTTGAGGCCCGCTGGCGTCAGCTCGAATACCCACGCGAACACCAGCGCCGGCACGAACCCCAGCGCGAGCACGATCACGATCGCGCGCGCCACCCACTCCGGCACGTCGAACATCGGCAGCACCGTGCCCGCCACCTGCACCAGCAACCACGCGCCGACGAGATAGAGCCCCGCCATGCGGATGACGTTGCGGCGCTTGAGCTCGGCGAAAAGATTCATGGCCGACACCTGACCCTTCGATGATCCAACCGGTGGAACGTCAGCCCTTGCGCCAGAAACGCACGTTCGCAAGCCCTTCGAAGTCTGCGTCCTGCGTCCACACCAGCGCATCGGATGCCTGCGCCGTGGCGTACACGATACTGTCCGCAAGCGGCAGCTTGTGGCGAAGGCCGAGAGCGGCGGCGCGCAGCGCGATCGCTGCATCTAGGTCCACCACCGTACTTTGCTGCATCACCGCCACATACTGCAAAGCAGCGGCATCGTCGCGTTGCTGGCCGATCCGTTTGAAAACCTCGAGCAATGTGATGGTCGGCACCAGCAGGTCGTCCGCAGCTTCGATCACCTTGGCAAAGTGCTTCGCATTCGGCCCGTCGGCGAAGTACTCGAGCCACGCAGAGGAATCCACCACATTCACGTGCGATCGCCCTCGCGCGGAACGGAGGTGTCGATGCCGCGCAGGGAACCGCGAAGCGACTTGCTGGACCGCACGGGAATGAGCTCGATCCGGTCTTCGAAATGAACAACCTGCAACTTGACGCCCGGCACAAGACCGAGTGCCTGTCGCACTGCGAGCGGAATGACGATCTGGAACTTGGGAGATACCGTAACCGCGTGCATGCGATTCACCATTTTATCGATAGCAAAATCGTATGACGATGACTGGATCGATGTCAATCCCGGTGTGGCAGCTGAGCCGCCGGCCACACCGCGCTGCGAATGACGCAGCGGCGCTGGAGTTAAGCGAGGAGGCTCATGCATTACTCACACACGTACTCGCCCTGTGGGATGCGCCGGCACATGTCCGGCGCGCCATATTTATCCCACAGCTCGACGAGGCCTATCGCCTGCGCGAAGTCCGCAAACTGCGGCAGCGCGCGCGCGTCCTTGCCATTCGGCCCGAACAGCACATCGAGGAATGCCGCGTCGTAGGAAGTGGGCGCCGCCTGCACGACGGACAGGGCGCGCAATGGTTCGCCCAGGTACAGCAGGAATTCCGGAACGCTGCCCGTCACCACGCGCGGTTCGGTGTCCAGGTAGGCGTCGATCAGGGCCACGGCGCGGGCGCGCGCGGCGGCGGCGCCGAACACGCCGCGCGCGATGACCTCCGGCGCGTCGTCTGGCAAGTCCAGAAGAAACATCGCGTTGCCTGTGCTCAGCTTCTGGATGGCGGCCTCGGAATCGCCCTTGGCGTGCGCTATCCAGGCCAGGCCGATGCCCGCGTAAGGCAGACCGAGGTCGGCGGCACGATGGAAGAGTCGTTCTGCATCGTCCTGCCTGCCTTCGCTGAGATCGAACCATGCACGCCAGTACAGCGCGATCGGCAGCAGCGGGTCGATCGCCAGCACGCGGTCGAGCGCCAGCGCGCCCTGCTTGCGATAACCCGTTGTCAACAGCGCGGCGCCGGACCAGAGACCCGCGGTCAGATCGTCCGGGTCCAGCTCGAGCGCACGCTCGATTTCGTTGCGGCTCTGAAGAAACTCGCGGCGCTGGAAGAGCACGAAACCCAAGGCGGCGTGCGGCTCGGCATGGGTCGGGTCGAGCGCCATTGCAGTGCGTGCATGTCGCTCCGCCGCGCCGAGCTCGCGCGCATTGCTGCCCGTCGAAAACTGCGCGTTGACCGCGTGCACCGAAGCCAAGCGCGCGTGCGCGCGGGCGAAGCCAGGATCGAGCGTGATGGCCTGTCCGAGTTGCGTCACCGCCTGCGCGAAGCGCCCGATGTCGCGTTTGTTGAAGGTCACAGTCGCCTGCAGGAAGTTCGAATACGCCTCGGTGTTGCGCGTGCCCGCGTTGACCAGCCGCGTTTGCTGCTCTCCGCTCAGGACGACTTCGAGCTTGCCGGTGATGGAACGCGCGATGCGCTCCTGCAGCGCGAACACGTCGTCGAGATCGCCGTCGTAGGTTTCGGACCAGAGATGGAAGCCATCCTTGACCTGGATGAGCTGGGCGGTGATGCGCACCCTGTCGCCTTGCTTGCGCACCGAGCCCTCGAGGACATGCGCGACCCCCAGCATCTCGCCGATGGTCTTGAGGCTTTCGTTCCGGGTCTTGAAGTAGAACGACGACGTGCGGCCGGCCACCTTGAGGTCGTCAACCTGCGCGAGCGCGTTGAGGATTTCCTCGGCGATGCCGTCGGAGAGGTATTCCTGGTCCTTGCCTTCGCTCATGTCCGCAAACGCCAGCACGGCGATGGATTTCGGGTTGATCTGGGCGGCGGTAGGGACAGAAGGGGGATCAGCCAAAAGGGGGTCGGAGCCACTCTCCAGATTCGCCGACTTCGATGGAACCGCATGTCCGGCGCCGGAAAGTGGCTCTGACCCCGTTTTGGCTCCGGTAACTGGCTCGGACCGGCTCTCCGGTGACAACACGAATTTGTCCAGCGCGAAGTAGGCGAGCGCCAGCGCCATCACCGCCATGATCATGCGGTCGAGGCGGCGCGCGGTGTGCGGTGCAATCGATGCCCCCGTCGGAATGTCGATGTCGCGTTTGAGGCCCGCCGGCGTCAGTTCGAACAACCACGAGAACACCAGCGCGGGCAGGAATCCGATCGCGAGCACCACGACCAAAACCTTCATTGTCCAGACGGGCGCGTCGAATACGGGCAACAAGGTGTCGGCGACCTGCACGACGAGCCACGCGCCGACGAGATACAAACCCGCCATGCGGATGACGTTGCGCCGGCGGAGTTCGGCAATGAAACTCATGCCATTGCCCGCAACGCAGAAGCGGCAATCAGGCCACTCGATCGAAGGGATTCAATGTGCGGACACCCGTCGACCGCATGCCGGCAGGGGGCGGCGCGCCGGATCACTACTCTGGCGAAGCCGTCGCTGCAGCGTGCTGGCGCGCGGCGACGGCTTCGGCACTGCGCAACACGCGCAGCAGGTTGCCACCGGCGAGCAGCGTCAGGTCCTCGTCGCTCCAGCCGCGGCGGATCAGCTCCGCGAAGAGGTTCGGATACATCGATACGTCCGAGAGGCCCGTGGGCCACGCATCGTTGCCATCGAAGTCGCCACCGAGGCCGACGTGCGCCGCACCGATGCGATCGCGCACGTATTCGATGTGGTCGGCGACCTGCGCGATCGAACTGGCGGGAATCTCGAGCTTGCCGAAGAGCTCCTTGTAGATCCGATCACGCTCCGCAGCATCGTCCATGCCGCGGGTGCGTTCGTTGTAGCGCTCGATCGCGGGCTGCGTGACAGCGGCGACCTCGCAGGACGTGAAGCCAGCCACGAAGGTGATCATCACGACGCCGCCATTGGCGCCCAGGCTGTCGAGCACGTCATCGGGGATGTTGCGCGGCACGTCGCAGACGCCTCGCACGTTCGAGTGCGAAAAGATCACCGGCGCGGCGCTCGCGTCGATGGCGTCGTGCATGGTCGCGACCGCGGTGTGGGAAAGATCGACGAGCATGCCCAGGCGATTCATCTCGTGCACCACTGCTCTCCCGAAATCGGTGAGGCCATCGTGCGCTGGCGGTTGCTGCGCGGCTGAGTCCGCCCAGCTCGTATGCGTGTTGTGCGTCAGCGTCATGTAGCGCACACCCAGCCGGTGATACGCTCGCAACACGGATAGGGAGTTCTCGATCGCATGACCGCCCTCGATGCCGAGCAGCGAGGCGATCCGGCCCGCGCGGTGTTCGGCGACGATGTCGGCCGCGGTCAGCGCGAGTCCGAAGGTATCGGGATAGCGTTCGATGATGGCGTGTGCGAGCTCGATCTGCTCGAGCTGGGTGCGCGCAAGTCCGGTGGTCGCCTCGCCGGCCGTATACACCGACCAGAACTGGGCACCGAGTTTGCCCTCTCTCAGGCGCGCAATGTCGGTGTGTCCCGGAACCTTGCCGCGAAGGTCATACCTTGCGATGTCGCCGTTCGCGCTCGCGTCAGTCCGGATCGCCCAGGGCAGGTCGTTGTGTCCGTCGATCAGCACGACCCGCGACAGCAGCTGTTTCGCGTGCGCGAGATCCGCCGCCGAGGGCGTTTCGCCGACGGCATTCGTCCAGGCGCACGCGTACAGCAGTCCAAGGGAAACCAGCCAGCGGCAGGCGCCAGGCCCGTGGCGAGACTTCGGCATCAACGGCCGCCCACATCGTCGTCCCAACCGGCATTGCGTTTGCGACGATCCTGTCCGGAACGGCGATCGGTCTCGTCGGCTCCCATCCGGAAATTTTCCCGCCGCGACCCGGTCACGCGACGCGGCCCGCGACGCCGATCCTGCGAAGCCGCAGGAGCTGCCGCGCGGGGCTTCGGCGCAACCTCCGCGCTGTTCCCGCGACGCCACCACAACCACACCGCCCCCGCCACGACTGCCAACAGCAATATCCAGCCCATGCTGTCCATCACTTGCCCCCTTGAGCGTCGACGCAGCCAGTCTAGTCGGCGTCGCGGGGGCAGGCGAGTGGTCGGTTTCTATTCGAAGCTGTCGGCGAACAGATCCCGGGTGGCATTGCCGGTGCTCAAGGCGTTGAACCACTGGGTGAACGTCATGTCGGTGAATTGATTGAGCTGGTTGGTGCGGGCAAGTTCGTTGTTGACGGCGGAGGCAAGCGCCGGGGATCCGTTGCTGGCCCAGCCTTGCCACACCGCACGCGCGTTGGCGATGAGTTCCGGCTGGAACCGGTAGGCCTGGCCTGCAGCGGGAGACTGCAGCAGCGCGTACATGCCAGGAGTGAGATCGGCCAGCGTGCGCGTGCGTTGCAGCAGCAGGGAGGGATTGCCGAGCGTCAGGCGGATGATTTCGGGCGCATGCTCGCGGAACAGGCGCAGGTAGTAGCTCCCTGCAGGCGTGGTGGCGAACAACTCGCGCATGTCGGCGAGGACGTCGCCGGATGGACTCCCGGAGGGCGTTCGAATGGCTCCGGCTTGCCCGTCCATGGATTCGGCGGCGGATCCCCTGAGACCGGCACACTCGACGACATTCTGCGCCGTGAGGCCGAAGCCGAGAACGCACAGGCAGTAGCGCCGGGCAAAACTGAAAGTGCTGCTGCTGTACCCGTAGATCTCGGAAACGCCGCCGCTACCCAGTCCCTCCAGTCGCTGCAGCACGAAGAGTCCGGAGCCATCGTTGTACGCAATCCGGAACGGCCCTGCGGCGCCGAGTTGCAGGGGAGCGTCGGCGGCAAGGGTGCCGAGGTCTTCGCTCTGCCACGAGACGATGCCGGGGTGCTTCTCGCCATACCTGAGGCGGCCGCCGGCAATCCAAGCGACGCGCGCGAGACCGGGCGCGAGCAAGGCATTGTCGAGCGAGATCCGGGTGATCTGGGCAGGCCCGAAGGGTTCCGGCGCGGTGCTCGCGAACCATTCGCCGAGGCCGTCGCGATGTCGATGGACCAGCTGCATCTGCGGGCCGGGGATGATTTCGTTGTAGGCGACCGCGACGCCGCCGTCGCCCAGCACGACGATGTCGTGCACGTTGCCGTGAACGCGATTCGGCGTGTTCGGCACCGCATCGGTCGAGGCCAACGGTGTGACCAGGGGGTCGCCCAGCAGCGTCGACACGCGTAGCACGCCCGCGGTCTCATCAAACCAGGATGCGTGTACCCGAAAGGCCTCGGAACTGGCGGCGGCCACCGGATTCGAAGCATCCAGCGCCCCACCCGCCAGGGTGCGACCGACCCAGATGCCGTCCGCCCCGCGCGCCGCCAACAGCAGGCTGCCAGGCCGGCGCCGGTAGACGATCATCGGAGTGCCGTCAGTGCCGATCAGCATGGTGGGGTCCAGACCCACGTCGCCGATCACGTCGACGGGTTCGATCAACCAGCTACCCTCGGTTCCCCCACCGGGCGTGAAGGCGGCATGCACCAGTTGGGTCTGGTCGCTGTCATAAATGGCGACGTGGACGACGCCGTCCCCATCTACCGCGATGCTCGCATCCGCCGCGGTGAATGCCCCGGGAAGTGCGCGCTCGACAAAGTCGTTGCCTGTGCCGACGAACCACAACGAGCCGCGTGGATCCGGTGCGCAGCACGAACGGCGCGCGTAGATGATGGGATGGCCTTGCGCATCGCTCGCGGTGTCGAGGGGGTTCGCCAGCAACGTGTTGCTGTCGAACGGAATGCGGCCCTTGGACTCCCAGGGCCCGCCGATGCGCACCATGAAAAGATCGTCGTGCGAACTCCGGTCGATGCCGGTGGTGTAGACGTTGCCGAAACGGTCGAGTGCGGCGCCCTGCGCCACGGCGATGTTCGCCAGCGCGTAACTCACCCAGTTTGCGCCTTCGCGACGCAGGATCCTGGACGTTCCCGGCACATCGCGATAGTTGAGGACACCCTGCACGTATCCGTGGAGCGAAAGCGCAAACCCGCTGGGAAGTGCGCCCGTCGGCAAAGCGCAGCCGGTATCGATGCAGTTCCAGGTCTGCTCGTTGAACAAGCGTCGCCGGACCTCGACGGTCGGCGCGAGCGGATCGATCGCGGACACGTACGCGACTTCGAGGGTGCCGAAACGATCGACCACGAGCTGTGGAGTGGAGAGGGAATGGCGTATCGCGCTGCTCGCGATGGTGCTTGTCGTGGCGGTCTGGGTCGAGACGAATGCATGTCGCAGCACGCTGCTGCCGGGGGAATTCTCCGTCCACGCCAACTGCATCGGGAAAAACGTTGCCTGCGGCGGATGCGGCGCGAACGAGGGAGTGCTGGCAGTGGTCGGCGTTGGCGTCAGCGTGATCTGTTGCCATGCGCCACCGGCTCGGCGGCGAACCACCAGTGTGCGCACGAAATCCGGACTGGCGCCGGTGACCTTGATATAGGCGACATACGGCTCGTGCGTGGCGTCGACGGCAAGCGCAGTCTGAAAAACGTTATTGGCGTCGATTTGTTCGCGGATCGGCACGCCCTGCTCCGTGGTGCCGAAGTACACGAGCGCGTCGTCCTCGCCGCCGAGCTCGTTGGTTTCGATTGCGATCGCGTGGGCCACCCCGGTTTCGTCGATCGCGAGGCGCAGGTCGCGATCGTTGCCGGTACGACCGTTGACAAAACCCATCGTGCTGACGAAGCGCGAGAAGCGGTCGTAGCGCACGAGCTTGACCGGAACCTGCGAAGGGACGAAGAGGTCGGCCGCCGTCGAGTCGTAGTACAGCAGTGCCGGGCCCAGTCCCTCAGGGTCGACGGCGATGTCGACCACCACATCGGTCGCTCCGAGCGCATCGACGACCTCGTAGCGTGGCTCCACCGGCGTGGTTGGCGGCGTTACTGCCGCGGCAGGCCCGACGCACAGGCACGCGAGCGCCGCAGCCCGCCAACGCGACGAACGTCTGGTTTGTATTCCGGATTGAATGCTTGCGAACACGACGGTTCTCCTCTCAGGTCGGCATTAGCAGCGGCAGCAACCAACCGGACGGAGCCATCCACGGCGCCGAACGGTTGCTGCCGGGTGCCTGGACGAAGCGAGGCGGGAAAACTTCTCGCGCCAGCCTACGCCCGTCGGGCGCTAGCGAGCGGCGGCGCCGCTGTGCACGAAACCCGCCCAGAAGAACGGGTGGGCGGCGTTGGCCGGCTGCGCATCGTCGCTCTCGAGGGTGCGATCGACCGCG
>JBGTIG010000028.1:0-1880 GCA_041745755.1 Lysobacterales bacterium | reverse complement strand
GCCGGCTTGCGGCTGGCGAGAACCGCAGCGATGGATTGCGCGCGCTTGCGGATCGACGCGCAACGCTCGTCCCCGGGGCACAACCTCGCAGGCGCCTCGCCCACAGGGGAACCACCGCGATTGCGGGCCGGTGGATCGACGCCCGCGAGCCGGGCCACCTCGAGAAACACCTCGAGTTCCTCCGGTCGCTGGTTCAGTGCCTGGAAGAGCCGGCTGCTGAAGCCCCGCGAGTCGCGCTGACCACGGTGTGCCTGCACGAGGTTGGCCAGCACGGTGGAATCACCGGAACGCACGCTGCGTTCGAGCAAGCGCCGCGCATCGGCGGGAAACGCCTGGTACTGGGCCAGTTGTCCGAAGACGTTGTAGTCGAGAGCGGGACGCATGAGGAATTCACGCATCGCGCGGACGTCACCGGCATCGGCGGCGATGCGCTGGTAGTCGTAGAGGTCATTGGCTCGGATCACGTCCACGCCTGCGCATCGCTTCTGCGACGTCTCGAGCTGGTTCTGCAGGCGCGCGGTGTCGGTGATTTCCGCCTCCAGCGACTGCCGCTCGGCGTCGTTGGAAGGTGGCTTGCGGCGCGCCATCCACGTCTGCCTGCGCTCGAGCCTGCGATTGACGCGTTCGAGATCGCGACAATGCCTGAGCTCCGCCACCAGCCGGCAGGCGGCCGCGCCATCACCGGCGCGCGCTCGCGCATCGAGCGCTGGCAGCATCTCGACAACCGCGGTACCGAGCGACGGCAATGTCGAAGGCGGTTGCGCCACTCGTGCCGAGCCCAGGGAGGAGGGCGCCGTCGCGCGGGACGCCGGGTCGCGCGTTTCGGACGCCACCGCGTCCGTTGCCGAAGCCACTGGCGGCATTGCTGGCGTCGCGGCAACAGGGGCATCGCGCTCGCGCGCAGCATCGCGCGGGAGCACGAACATCGCCAGCACCGCGGCAATCACCGCCAGTGAGGTCAAGGCGATCCAGCGGTAGCGTCGGCTTGATGGCATGCGGGGGATAATCCGATCGGGGAGCGGCCAGCCTAGCGAACCCCAGGTCGGCAAATCGCGAAGAATTCTTCGACCGAGTCACGGGACGCGCCGATCGAACACACGCCACAAGCCCTTGGCATTTGTCGTCGCGCGGAAACCTGCGGTGCTGCGCTTGTTGCTCCCCTCGCCCCGCAACGCGGGGACAGTCTTCTGCATGCCCGCACATGCCGGCTTGTTCCCAGGAAGCGGGGCAATGTTCGCGTATCGGAGCCGGCGGGCAGCGCCCGATGAGGGGCGCAATGCGTCTCTTTCCCCTCGCCCCGTGACAACGGGGGTGAGTACGTGCAGCTGCGAGCCGAGGGCTCGCGCACGTACGAACGCCCGGGCGAAGCTCGGGCCGGGGCACGGAGTGGGGTGGCGCGCAGCGCCGGGTGAGGGGCGTGCTGGTCCCGTCGCGAATCGGTTCTCGCGTCATCGCAATTTGGCGACCGGCCGAAACGGGCCATTCCCAACGTGCCGTTCATGGTTCGACCCTTCGTCAGGCTCAGGGTCACCACGAACGGAATGAAAACTCCGCGCAGGCGTGGACACGGTTGTCGCGCCGCCCGTTTCCACCACGAACGGTATGCAACTCCGCGCAGGCGTGGACACGCGTGTTGCGCTGCCCGTCCCTCCGGGTTCGTGCCGTTCATGGTTCGACCCTTCGTCAGGCTCAGGACTTCACCACGCACGGGGACACGCGAGGCTCACCACGAACGGAGTGTGGGCAGCGCTGGAGAGTGGGCGGCGCTCCGGCTACGGGCGGGGCGGAAACTCCGGAAATTCGCTTGATTGGGGATGCGGGAGATCTCGCGCGACGACCTTCCGGCAGGTGCTGATCGCGGATCCATGCCGGGCAGTACA
>JBGTIG010000027.1:0-11925 GCA_041745755.1 Lysobacterales bacterium | reverse complement strand
AGGCGTCGATCGTGCCCTCGAGCTGCACGACCCCGAGCGAATCGCCGCCAGGCCGATCACCCCCTTCGAGCTCGAGCGCTGGCGCCAGTTCCGCGTCGTCGGCTATCGCGAGCAGCCGCCGACGACGGTGGCGCCGGGACGGGTGCGGCAACGCGTGGCGCTTGAACTCATCAATCTCAACACGCAAGGCGTTCGCAGCGTCATCGACCTCCAGGAATGGCGCTACGACCAGGAGGCCCAGCGATGGTGGCTGACGTCGGGATTGCCGAGTCTCGACGCGCGCTAGCCGCTACGATTCCGCGTGTGCCGGGCTCGCTCGGCACACGGGTGGTTCGGGGCGCTGTCGGCGCGGTGCGCGGTTGGTTTCGGCACGCGGTTGGTTCGGCCGAGCAAGCTCGGACGCTACGGGGGCGCGGGGAACGTCTCGACTACGTAGGTGCCGAGCTCGCTCGACACGCTGTCGGTGCGGCATGCGGGTGGTTCGGCGCGCGGTGGACTCGGCAGGCGGTTGGTTCGGGTCTTCCCGAGGTTTCGGGCCCCTCGACAGCACCGCAGCAGCAGTGCCGCATCGCGATGGCATAATCCGCGGCCCGCAAGTCCGGCCAACCGATGTCCCAGTTCTTCGAGCGACTTCCCGAGTTCTTCGCCAATCACCTGATCCTCGCGACGGCATTCGTCGCGGTGCTGGCATTTCTCATCAGCCACGAGGTCGGACAGCTGACACGCAAGTACAAGTCGCTGTCGCCGGCGGCGTTCACGCAGCTCATCAACCGCTCGTCGCCCTTGCTCATCGACATGAGCAGCCAGAAGGATTACGACGCCGGGCACATCGTGGGCGCGAGGCACGTCCCGCTCAGCCAGTTCGATCCGGAGAACAAGGATCTCGTGCGCGTGCGCGACATGCCCGTGGCGATCTATTGCGCCAATGGGCAGACTTCATCGGCCGCCTGCGCGCGTCTCGCCAAGGCCGGTTTCACCCAGGTCAATACGCTCGAAGGCGGACTCGGCGCATGGCGTGGAGCATCGCTGCCGGTGACCCGCGACAAGCCCAGGCATTGAGTACGCGGCCTTCCCGGTTTCCCGGACCAGCGCGGTGGCACCTGATTCGCCCGCAGCCGGGCCCCGTGGGATACTTGCGCTCTTTTTCCCAGCCAAAAACTTCTGGAGTCTCGAATGGCCGATGAAAACAACGGTGCGCAGGGCGCCGGCGGCGCCAACGGTGCCGCGGAAGCCGCGCCCATGGTCGCGCAAGTCAACGTGCAGAAAATCTACGTCAAGGACGCCTCGTTCGAAGCACCGTCCGCACCGCAGATTTTCCAGGATCAGGGCCAACCCCAGGTCCAGCTCAATCTTGCCCAGAAGGCGTCAGGCCTCGGCGGCGATATCTACGAGATCGTGCTGACCGTGACCGTGACCTGCAAGCTCGGCGAAAAGACCGCGTACCTCGCGGAAGTGCACCAGGCCGGAATCTTCAGCCTGACCGGATTCCATCCGGGCGACCTGCAGGCCGTGCTGGGCACTTTCTGTCCGCACACCCTGTATCCGTATGCGCGCCAGGCGATTTCAAGCCTGATCATGGATGGGGGCTTTCCGCCGTTCCAGTTGCAGCCGATCAACTTCGAGCAGATCTACGCGGAACAGATGCAGCGTCAGCAGGCTGCAGAGCCGCAGCCGGTCGCAGACGCCTGATTTCCCACCGCCGCGCCGGGGATGCCGTTCGCAGTGCCGAGTCCTGCCTCCGCCTCTGCACTTCGCGTCGCCGTACTCGGCGCAGGTTCCTGGGGCACCGCGCTGGCCATGCTGCTGGCGCGCAACGGCGCTGCCACCACGCTCTGGGGTCGCGATGCGCGGCAGATCGCGCAGATGCGCTCGACGCGCCGCAACGCGCGCTATCTGCCGGACGCCGTACTGCCCGATGCGCTCGCGTTCGCCGATGACCTCGGCGCCGCTGTCACTGGCTGCGATGCCCTGCTCATCGTCACGCCGAGCCATGCCTTTGCCGAGCTGATCGATGCGCTGGGGCCCCTGCCGCGGCCGCGGCTCGGTGTCGCGTGGGCCACCAAGGGATTCGAGCCAGGGTCGGGGCGCTTCCTCCACGAAGTGGCGGAACAGGGCCTCGGTCGGGAAACGCCGCTCGCGGTGGTCACCGGCCCCTCCTTCGCGAAGGAAGTGGCGGTCGGGTTGCCGACCGCGGTAACCGTGCATTCGGAGCACACCGAATTTGCCGATGCAGTCGCGCATCTGCTGCATGCGCCGGCGTTTCGCGCGTACACGGGTAGCGACATGATCGGCGCCGAACTCGGCGGCGCGATGAAGAACGTGCTGGCGGTGGCGACCGGTGTGGCCGACGGGATGCAGCTTGGGCTGAATGCACGCGCGGGACTCATCACCCGCGGCATCAACGAGATGCTGCGGTTGACCCTTGCGATCGGCGGGCGTGCAGAAACGATCATGGGTCTCGCGGGGGTGGGCGATCTCGTGCTCACCTGCACCGGCGACCTTTCGCGCAACCGGCGCCTCGGTCTCGCGCTCGGTCGCGGGGTGGGGCTCGAGGACGCGATCGCGGAGATCGGTCAGGTGATCGAATCGGTGCAGACCGCCAACGAGGTGATGCGTCTGGCGGAACGTCACCGGATCGAGCTCCCCATCTCGCAGCAGGTTCAACGCGTGCTGGCGGGCGAGATGACCCCCACGGCCGGCATGCGCGAACTGCTCGCTCGCGAGCAGAAGCCCGAGTATCCGCGGGGGTTGTTCCAGTAGCGGTTCACGTCGCGCGGATTCGCGTCAGGACGCCGGGAACGATTCCTTCTTCACTCGCCAGATGGCGCCTGGCTTGGCGTGAACGGTGGCGCTGCCCGCGAAGTCGAGTTGGCGCCAGGCTTCGTAGACGGCGATCGCGACCGCGTTGGAGAGATTGAGGCTGCGGTTGTCCGGGCGCATCGGCAGGCGCAGTTGGAGCAGGGGCGGAAAAGCGTCGAGCACGTAATCGGGCAGACCGCCGGTCTCGTTGCCGAAGAGCAGCGCATCGCCGGCCGCGTACTGCGCGCGGTCGTGACGCGTGACGCCGCGGGTCGAGAACGCGAACACGCGTGGACCGCCGAGGGTGCCGAGGCAGGCGTCGAGATTCGCGTGCAGATTCACCTGCGCGAACTCACGATAGTCGAGCCCTGCGCGCCGCAACTTCGCGTCGTCCAGCTCGAAGCCGAGTGGCTGGACCAGGTGCAGCGTCGCGCCCGCATTCGCACACAGCCGGATGACATTGCCGGTGTTGGGCGGTATCTCGGGTTCGTGAAGGATGACGTGGAACATGCGGGTTCGTCAGTTGCGCCAGGCGTGGGTGGGCGCCCCGGCGAAGCTGGCCATCGAAGAGGGTCCCGGGGGCGGGTGCATGATCAGCGCGCCGTGGCACAGCGTCGCAGCGGTGCCGACGCTGCGCGCTTCCAGAGCGATTTCTCCACGGGCCGCGCGGCGCGATCGTCGAAGTCGATGCGCGCACTCCACTGCCGGCCACGATCGTCGCGGAGATTGGTGATGCCCTCGAACCGCAGCAGTCGCCGCGAGTCCCGCGCGTAGGAGATGTCGATCTTTGGCGCGACCAGGCCGAGCAACCCTCCGAGCTTCAAGCGAAACGTATAGGCGGGCACACCGCGGATGCGGGTCGAAGCGATCTTCCTCAGCGTGAACGAGTAGGTGCGAAGACTCGCGGGTACCACGAACTCGATGGGCAGCGAGTTGCCTTGGCTGAGTGCCTGCCAGTGGCGCCGGACGTATTCGTCGAAACCTGCGTCGGCGACGATGCGCACGTCATCCTCCATGGCAACCGTCCGCTCCGCGCCGCCGACTGCCCGCCGCACGTAGGTTTCCACCTTCGCGTTCGCGCGGCGCATGCCTTCGCGGTATCCGTCTCGACCATCCGTGAGCGAGAAGGAAGGCGCGATGGCCGACGGGCCGTAGTCGACAATCTTGCGCGCAAAGGGCGCGCCATCGGGACAGAGATACGTGACGAGTCGCGCAAGGGGCTTGCCCTTGCGTTCGCGCAGCAGGTGGCGCTCGATGTAGAGCAGCATCCCCGACTCCGGATCCGTCGCGCGACCGTCGTACTGCAGAGTCGCGGCGGACGCGGGTGCCGTGACGCCGCCGAGCAGCATGCACCCCACGCAGAGGCGTTCCAGCCGGCGTCGCGAGGTACTTTTCACCACGGCAGCGTGTGCCCCTGCCAGTCGCGGAACGTGCCGGCATCCTCGAGCGTGCTGGCATCGATGACGCGCAGCATTCCGGCGACCGATTCGGCAGGTTCGAGCGGTGCACGCGCGGTGCCCATGTCGGTCGCCACCCATCCCGGATGCAGGGCGAACACCGTGATGCCCTGTTCGCGCAGCGCCAGCGCGCTCTGCCGCGTAGCCATGTTGAGCGCGGCCTTGCCGATCGCGTAGCTCGGCGTGCCGAATGCACTGGTGCTGCCGATCGATCCCAGCATCGAGGAGATGTTCGCGACGCGGGGGGCGACCCCCTTGGCCAGCAAGGGAACCAGCGCCTGCGTCAGCAGCAACGGTCCGATCGCGTTGGTGCGCAGGCTGAGTTCGAGATTTTCGGCGACGATGTCGCCAAAGCGTTCGCCGTCCGGCAGGACACCTGCATTGTTGACTGCGATATCGATCGCATCGAAGAGCATTGCGGATTCGCGGGCGAGTCCCGCGATGCTGGTGGGGCGGGTGACGTCGACGGGCAGCAGCTTGACGAACCCTGGATGCGCGAACGCCAGCTCGTTCAGCTCGCGTGATTTCGCGGGTTGCCGACACGCTGCGACCACGCGGTCGCCACGTGCGGCGAACTGCCTGGCGAACTCGAGGCCGAGCCCGCGGCTCGCGCCGGTGATGAGACACGTCGCCATGATTTCCTCCGCCTTCGACAGCCCCGGGAGCGCAGTTCCCCCCGCGCGCGCGCGAGGGCAAAGGCAAGGTCGCAGGCTAGCGTATTTGGCGGCGGGCAAAGGAACGTGAATGGAGCACTGGTAGGATTCGCGCCTCTCTTCGCAGCCGGAAAACCCTCGATGCAGGTAAACAATTGTGTCGCCCTCGCGCTGCTGGCAGCGCTCAGCCTGACGCCGGGCTGCGCCAGTCGCGATGCGGCAAGACGGGAAGCTGCCGCCGACGCGGCGCCGGGCACCCGGTCGGTCGAAGCACCGGAACCCATTCCGGTGGCCGTGCCGTTCGAGGAATTCACCTTGCCGAACGGGCTCCGAGTGATCGTGCATACCGATCGCAAGGCACCGATCGTGGCGGTGAATGTCTGGTATCACGTCGGCAGCAAGGACGAACCGCGTGGCCGCTCGGGCTTCGCGCATCTCTTCGAACACCTGATGTTCCAGGGATCGGAGAATTACCGCGACGAGTATTTTGCGCCCTTCGAACTCGTCGGCGTGACCGACCAGAACGGCACCACGAGTTCGGACCGCACCAATTATTTCCAGAACGTGCCGACCACGGCGCTCGACATGGCGCTGTGGATGGAATCGGACCGCATGGGCCACTTCGTTGGCGCGATCGACCAGGGCCTGCTCGACGAGCAGCGCGGCGTCGTGCAGAACGAAAAGCGACAAGGCGAGAATCAGCCCTACGGGCAGGTGTGGGAAGCGCTCGGGCGCTCGCTGTTCCCCGCAGGCCACCCTTACCACCACTCGACCATCGGCTCGATGGCCGACCTCAACGCCGCCTCCATCGCCGACGTCACGCAATGGTTCCGCGCCTGGTACGGCCCCAACAACGCGGTGCTGGTGCTCGCGGGGGATGTCGACGTCGCCACCGCGAAGGAGAAGGTCACGCGCTATTTCGGCGACATTCCAGCAGGCCCGACACTGCCGCAGCCCGCCATTGATGTCGCCCGCCGCGATGCGGCGACTCGCAGTGAGCTGCCCGACCAGGTGCCGCAGGCACGCGTGCATCGCGCATGGAACGTCGCCGCGTATGGCGACGCCGATGTCGAACAGCTACAACTGTTCGCGCAGATTCTGGGCGGCTCCAAGTCATCGCGTCTCGACGCCCGCCTCGTCCACCGCGATCGCATCGCCGACAACGTCTCGGCGGGCGCGTATCCCCAGCAGCTCAGCTCATTCTTTCTGGTCACCGCCGACGTCAAGGCGGGAGGCGATGTCGCCCGGGTCGAGTCCGCGATCGAGGAGGAGCTGACCCGTCTTCTGACCGAGGGCCCGACCGCCGTCGAGGTCGAACAGGCGCGCACCGTGATCCGCGCGGGCTTCGTGCGCGGCCTGGAGCGCATCGGGGGGTTCGGGGGCAAGGCCGACGCACTGGCCGAATGCGCGGTGCTGACTGGCGATCCCGCGTGCTTCCGCACGTCGCTCGCCGTCCTGGGCGCAGCCACGCCTGAGAGCGTCAGGCAGGCCGGCAACGAGTGGCTTGCGCAAGGCAGCCATACGCTGGTGGTCGTGCCCGGCGAGCGTGCGCCGGTTGTGGAGGAGGCGGCGGTCGTGGCCGCGCCATTCGTTCTGCCCCCGGTCGATCCGAAGTTTTCGGTGCTGCCGAGCGACGTGGACCGCAGTGAAGGCGTGCCCGTGGTTTCCGAGTTCCCGCCGCTCAAGTTCCCGGCCGTGCAGCGCGCAAGACTCGGCAACGGCATCACCGTCGTGCTCGCCGAACGCCACGACATTCCGGTCGTGCAGTTCTCGCTGGAACTCAAGGGCGGCTTCGCCACCGACGGGAATGAGAATCTCGGCGCGGCCGCGTTCACGATGTCGATGCTCGACGAAGGTGCGGGCGGCTTCGATTCGCTCGGCTTCGCCAATCGCGTCGAGCAACTGGGCGCCGCGGTCGCGGCGGGCGCGTCGCTCGACGGCGGCAGCGCGTATCTGTCCGCACTCAAGGAAAAGCTCGATCCCCCGCTCGCGCTGTTCGCAATCCTGCTGCGCGAGCCGACATTCGCGCCAGAGGAAATCGAGCGCGTGCGCGGACAGTGGCTCGCCGGCATCGCCCAGGAAAAGGCGCAGCCCCAGGGCATGGCGCTCCGCGTGCTGCCACCGCTGCTGTACGGCGCCCATCATCCCTACGGCATTCCGTTCTCGGGAAGTGGCACCGAGGCTTCGATCGCGTCACTGACGCGCGAGGATCTGGTGGCGTACCACCGCGACTGGGTGCGGCCCGAGGGCGCGACGCTGCTCGTGGTGGGCGACACGACGCTTGCCGAATTGACGCCGCTGCTCGAGAAGCACCTCGGCGACTGGCGAGGCACCGGCTCCGCGCCCGCCGCGCCCCGGATCCCGATCGTGTCGCGACCGGAGAAGCCACGCGTGTTCCTGCTGGACCAGCCAGGCGCGCAGCAGTCGACTATCATCGCCGGCCAGCTCATGCCCTCGACCAGGGACCCGGCTGCGACGCGCCTGTACTTCGCCAATTCGGTGCTGGGCGGCGAGTTCACCTCACGCCTCAACATGAACCTGCGCGAGAACAAGCACTGGGCCTACGGTGCCTACAGCTTCCTGCAACAGGCGATCGCGCAACGGCCGTGGATGGCGCTCGCGTCGGTGCAGACCGACAAGACCGTGGAGTCGCAGGCCGAAGTGCTGCGCGAAATCCGCGAGTACGCTTCAGGTTCGCGCGCCGCTTCCCTCGCGGAAATCGACAAGGTCCGCGCGACCGAGATCCGCGGACTGCCAGGCTCGTTCGAAACCGGGCGTGCGGTACTCACGACGCTCGGCGGCATCGTCCGTTACGACCGCCCCGACGACTACGTGGTGCGGCGCGCCGCCGAGATAGAAGCGATGACGCCGGAGCAGGTGACGGAAGCTGCGACGGCTATCGATCCCAACGCGTTGACGTGGGTGGTGGTCGGCGACCTCGAAACCGTCGAGGCGCCCCTGCGCGCCGCCGGGATCGGCGACGTCAAGGTCCTCGACGCTGACGGCCGCGTTGTCCGCTAGCGCAGGTGCCGAGCTCGCTCGGAGCGGGCTCCGCAGCTACGGGATCCGGGCCTGCGTGCCCGTTCCGCAGCTGCGTCGGATCACAGCCGGCGCGGGAAAGTGCGCCGCGCCGCCGGAGTCGAGAGTCCCCGCTAGAATCGCAGTGATTGCCCGCACAGAGATCGATCGCATGAGAATGCAGCAAGTATTTTGCGTGGTACTCGGCACGGCCCTGCTGTCGGCGTGCACGTGGGTCGAGCCGGATTCATCCGGCACACGGGTCCGCGTCGCCTACAACGAGGACCTCGGCAACTGCACCAAGCGCGGCGAGGTCAACGTGTCGGTCAAGGACAAGGTCTGGTTCTACGACCGCAACGAGCTCAAGGTGCGCGACGAACTCGAGTCGCTCGCGCGCAACGAGGCCGCGCGCATCGGCGCCGATACGGTGACCGCGCGCAACGAACCGCGCGAAGGCGTGCAGGATTTCATCGCCTACCGCTGCCGCTGAGGTCAGCGACCGCTGCGCCGCGGCGCGCGAATCCGGACCAATTCACTTCCTGCGCGGGATGGAAGGCGTCTGCGCGAGTGCGCTGCCGGCGGCCGACTTGGAGGCGCCTGCCGTCCGACCGTCGCGAAGCACCTGCGACGCCGCGGTGGCCGCCGGCGTTGAAGTGACCTTGCCCGGCGACTTGCGCTGCGAAAGCGCGCTCCCCGCAGCGGATTTGGACGCCTTGCCGGTCTCGGAACTGGAGAGGGTCTTCGAGGCACGGCGTGCGGCGGGCTTCGACGTGACTTCCTGCTTTGCCATGGAGTTCTCCTCGTGTGGATGCTGCGCCAGGGTGGGCGGCGCTGGTGGGCGTCAGCCTCAATGCGCGATCACAGCGTAGTCGCGGCACCATGAACCGCATGAACCGACCGCGCGCTGAATCCCGGCAAGACCAAGAGACCGGACAAGCGGGCCGCAGGCGTGGCGAGCCCTTGAGAATCCGGCGGGCGGCGGCCATCTCCGGCTGACGACCTCCCGATTGCGACTGGAGCCCCCAGCCGCTACGGTGCCTGACCGCCGAGTCATCCGCTGGAATTCGCATGCTGTATCAGAATGTTGCAATTGCCGCGGTGTCTCACATCGACGCGCCGATCAAGCTGACGTCCGCGTCGATCATGGAGCGCCTGCAGCCAACGCTCGACCGGCTCGGCATGCGCGACAACCTGCTGGAAGACGTGGCGGGGATCTACGAGCGCCGCATCTGGGACGGGCCGACGCAACCTTCCGATGTCGCGACCATGGCTGCGCAGAAGGCGCTGGCCGCGTCCGGCATCGCGCATGAACACATCGGCGTGCTGATCAATACCTCCGTGTGCCGTGATTACCTCGAGCCGTCGACCGCGAGCATCATCCACGGTAATCTCGGCCTTGCCGACACCTGCCAGAACTTCGACGTGGGCAATGCCTGTCTGGCCTTCGTCAATGGCCAGGACATCGCCGCGCGCATGATCGAGCACGGCGATATCGAATACGCGCTGGTGGTCGACGGCGAGACCTCGAACACGATCACCGACATGACGCTCGACCGCCTGAGCTCGCCCACCGCGACCGCGGACGACTTCCGCAACGAGTTCGCCTCGCTCACCCTCGGTTCCGGTGCCGCCGCGATGGTGCTCGGTCGGCGCGAACTGCTGCCGAACGGCCATCTCTTCAAGGGCAGCGTCACGCGCGCCGCCACGCAGTTCTCGCACCTTTGCCGCGGCAACCTCGACCGCATGGTCACCGACACGCGCACGCTGCTGGTCGAGGGCCTGAAACTCGCCGCCAAGACCTTCCAGGCTGCGCGTGCCGGGCTCGGCTGGGCGGCGGGCGAGATGGACGAGTTCGTCGTGCACCAGATCAGCAAGGTGCATACCGCCGCGTTCGTCGACCTGCTGGGACTCGACCCCAAGAAAGTGCTGACGATCTTCCCGCAGTTCGGCAACATCGGCCCCGCGTCCGTGCCGATCGCGCTCTCCAAGCTCAACGAGATGGGCCGCCTCAAGAAGGGCCAGCGCGTGGCACTGCTCGGCATCGGCTCTGGCCTCAACTGCTCGATGGCCGAGGTAGTCTGGTAGGCGTGGCTCTCGTATCCCAAGCCGTACAAGCGTGCACCGTTCGGAAAGAAATAGGGGTCAATCTTTCCTTTCTCCGATTTCACTGAAGGGAATCTTTCTTTTCTGCGCACGTAGGACTTCTAAAGCAAGATTTAGCCTGTTATCTTTCCTAATCTGAGTTTTGCTCAGTTTTAGGAAAGATCAGGCGATGTCGCAACGCGTTACCGGCCACTACGTTCCCGGTTCACTCGCGGGCAGCCGCTATCAGGCATTCGTGCCCGAAGCACTGCCGCTAGACCGCGCGGCGCTTGACCTTGCAGCGGGCGACCTCCCGGCCCGCAAGGAACGCGCGGACCAGGCACTTGGGCGCCTCGATGGCATCACCCTGATGCTGCCCGAGCCCGACTTGTTCCTGTATCACTACGTCCGCAAGGAAGCGCTGCTGTCGGCGCAGATCGAAGGCACGCAGTCGTCGCTGTCGGACCTCCTGTTGTTCGAACTCGACGAGGCGCCCGGCGTCCCCATCGACGACGTGGAAGAAGTCTCCAACTACGTCGCGGCGCTCAATCACGGATTGAAGCGACTGCGCGCAGACAACTTTCCGCTGTCTCTTCGTCTCATTCGCGAGATGCACGCGCTGCTGCTTCGCGGTGGACGCGGTGCCAGCAAGGAGCCCGGGGAGTTTCGGCGCGGCCAGGTATGGATTGGCGGACGGTCGCCCGCCACCGCGACCTTCGTGCCGCCGCCACCGAACGAACTCGATGCATGCCTCGCGGCATTCGAGCAGTTCCTGCATGCGCCGGGCGACGCGATCCCACCGCTGGTAAAAGCGGCGCTCGCGCACGTCCAATTCGAAACGATCCACCCCTTCAGCGACGGCAACGGCCGTCTCGGCCGATTGTTGATCGCGTTGATCCTCTGCAGCGAGGGCGTGCTGCGCGAGCCGAGCCTGTACCTGAGCCTGTACTTCAAGCAGCATCGGGCCGCGTATTACCAGCGACTCGATGCCGTGCGAACGGTCGGCGACTGGGAAGGCTGGCTGCGATTCTTCCTGGACGGCGTGACCGAAACCGCGCAGCAAGCAGTGAGCACCGTGCAGCGGCTGCTCGCGTTGCTTGCGCAGGATCGAGCGCGCATCGCCGCGCTCGGCCGGCGCGCCGGCAACATCGGCCTCGTGTTCGAGGAGTTCGCGCGGCGCATCCTGCTGACCGTGCCGCAGGCGCAGCCGCGCATCGCCTTGAGCGCGCCCACCATCCGCAGCGCCATCGCAGCTCTCGCCGACATGGGCATCGTCAACGAACTCACCGGCCAGCGCCGCAACCGCGTGTTCGCGTACCAGACCTACCTCGCCATCCTGAGCGAGGGCGCGGAGCCGCTGTGAACCTGCGCCGGAATACCCGCGGGAAGAGAATTCCCATCAATCTCCGCTGACTTCCAGACCCGACCACCCATGACCAAGCGGTTCCCCGACTATCCGTTCACGCCGCAGCGTTTCGAGGTGCGGCCCGGCATCGCGATGTCGTATCTGGACGAGGGCCCACGCGACGCGCCGGTGGTGTTGATGCTGCACGGCAACCCGTCGTGGAGCTACTACTGGCGGCACTTGGTGCTCGCGCTGCAGGATCCTGCCTTTGGCAAGCCCTACCGCTGCATCGTGCCGGACCACGTCGGCATGGGCTTTTCGGACAAGCCCGACGACGCGGACGATGCGTCGCCGCGTTACGTGTACACGCTCGAGTCGCGCATCGCGGACCTGACGCGGCTCATGGATCACCTCGAGATCGACGATCCGTTGACGCTCGCGGTGCACGACTGGGGCGGCATGATCGGCTTCGGCTGGGCGCAGACGCATGCGCGGCAGGTCGCGCGCCTGGTCATCACCAACACCGCGGCGTTCCCGATGCCGGCGGCGAAGTCGCTGCCGTGGCAACTCA
>JBGTIG010000026.1:0-10957 GCA_041745755.1 Lysobacterales bacterium | reverse complement strand
GGCCCGCGGGCCCGCGCTTCGATGCTGCGGAGGTCTTGAGCGTCGCGGATGACTGCGGGCTCGATGCCTCGCCGGCGCCAGCGGAAGCTCCGGGATCGGAAGTCGTCGCGAGCGCCTCGGGATCACGGTGTGCGCGGTTCGAGGAAGAAGTCGTCGCCACCGCCGGAGGCGCGGCGAATCCGAGTTCGAGCTGCGGCACCTCGCGCTTGCGTCGGCGGGAGGCTGAACCTGCCGGTGGCTGATTGCTCGAGGAATCGGGCGGGTCGGTCGGCTGCACGTTGAAAACCGATGCGAAACGGACAGGAAGCATTGTATCTCTGCAGGCGGGACAAATGTCGGTTTCCCCACTCCCGCTCGAACCGGAAGGTCGCGCCCGGATCGGTCCCGCTCCTGTCGGCGGTGGCAGCGCTCTTCACGCATTCCGGCGCATGCTGCTCGGGTCATCCCTGCCCAGCCAACGCCGTGACCCAATTGATCTGGTTTCGCCGTGACCTCCGCCTCGCCGACAATCCTGCGTTGCAGGCAGCGTGCGACCGCGGCGAGCCGGTGGTTTGCGTCTACGTGCACGCGCCTTCCGAAGAAGCGCCGTGGCAGCCGGGTGCCGCAAGCCGTTGGTGGCTCCATCATTCGCTCGCCGCGCTCGATGGACGCTTGCGCAAGCTCGGCCAGAGATTAATCCTGATTCGAGATGCGAGTTCTAACGCGTTGACCAGAATTGCTATTGAGCTCGGTGCCGTCGATGTCCACGTCGGTGCGTTGATCGAGCCCGCGGCGCGGGCACGCGACCGCGTCGTGCAGTCGGAACTGGCCGCGCGGGGCATCACGCTGCACCGCTACTCACCCAATCTCCTGTTCGAACCGGCGTCGGTGGCCGGCACCGGCGGCGGTCCCTATCGCGTGTTCACGCCGTTTTGGCGAAAGCTGCGAATGCGGCTCGAGTCGGAACTGCGCAACGCCAATCGGCTCTGTCCGAAAATCCCGGGGCCACCCGGGTCGATGCCCGAAGGAGTCAGTCTCGCCACGCTCGGCTTGCTTCCCCGCACGGCGTGGGATCAGGGATTGGCGGTCGACTGGCGACCCGGGGAGGAGGGTGCCGCACTGGCGCTGGCGGAATTCCTGGACGGCGAGGTGGAGCACTACCCGGAGGTTCGCAATCGACCCGATCTTGCCGGGACGTCGAGGCTCTCGCCGCATCTGCATTTCGGCGAAATCTCGCCGCAGCAGATCCTTGCGGCGATCGAGGATCGCGGACTGCTTTATCGCAGCGAGTCGTTCGTCCGCGAACTCGGGTGGCGTGAGTTCTGCCATCACCTGCTGTGGCACTTTCCCGAGTCCACTGACGCGCCGCTGGATGCCAGGTTTGCGGACTACCCGTGGCAGGAACCTCCCGATGCGGAACAGCTGGGGGCATGGCAGCAGGGCCGTACGGGAATTCCGCTGGTCGATGCAGGCATGCGGGAGCTCTGGCACACCGGCTGGATGCACAATCGTGTGCGCATGGTGGTCGCCTCGTTCCTGACCAAGAATCTGCGCATCCACTGGCTGCACGGCGCGCGCTGGTTCTGGGACACCCTGGTGGACGCGGATCTCGCCAACAACAGCGCCGGCTGGCAGTGGACCGCAGGCAGCGGCGCGGACGCCGCGCCGTACTTCCGAATATTCAACCCGGTGCTCCAGGGCAGGCGATTCGATCCGCGAGGTGACTACGTACGGCGCTGGATTCCCGAACTTGCACGTGTCCCCACCGCCGCCATCCACTCGCCGTGGACCCTGTCCGCGAGCGAACTGCAGTCCTGCGGCATCAGCGACTCCGTCTATGCCCATCCGCGGGTCGATCTTGCGGCCAGTCGCGAGGCGGCACTGGCGGGTTTCATGCGACTCCGCGCGGCACAGCGGCCAGCGGGCCCCGCCCGGCGCCCGGACCGGTAGTATCGGGCAGAGCCGGCGAGGAGAACGCGATGCCGATGAGCAGTTCCAGGCGCGGCGAGCGCGAGTCGATGTCGCGGGTGGATACGGCCTGGCTGCGCATGGAGGCGCCGACCAATCGAATGATGATCACCGGCGTCATGACATTCACCACGCCGCTCGCTCTCGACGAGCTCAAGCAGGTGATCGGGCAACGTTTTCTGTCGTTTCGGAGATTCCGGCAAAAGGCGGTGGATCGGCCGGCCGGGGCGTACTGGGAAGACGACGAGGACTTCGATCTCGACTGGCACGTGCGCGTGACGGCGTTGCCCGGCAAAGGCCGCAAGGCGGAACTGCAGAGCCTGACGAGCCAGCTCGCGTCGAGTCCCCTCGACCAGGCGCGACCACTGTGGCAGTTCCACCTCGTGGAGCGCTACGGGGCGGGTTCCGCGTTGATCACGCGACTGCACCACTGTTACGCCGACGGCATGGCGCTCGTGCAGGTCATGCTCTCGTTGACGGATGTCGAAGCGCAGCCCCTGAAGAAGGTAGAACTCGAGCGTGCCTGGCTCAAGCGCGATCGGGGAACGGTGACCGAGAGACTTCTGCAGCCCGCGCGTGCAGGCCTCCGGCAGGCGTCGTATCTCGGAGGCAGGATGCTCTCCCGGGGCCGCGAGCTGATCGAGGACCCGGGCAAGCTCGAGCAGCTCGCCCAGGGCGGCGGCGAGGTGTTGCGCGAACTGGCGGTGGCGCTGTCGCTCAGCGACGACCCAAAGACCCGCCTCAAGGGGACGCTCGGTGCGACGAAACGCGTGGCGTGGGCAGAACCGCTGCCGCTTGGCGAGGTCAAGACCCTGAGCCACGCGCTCGGTTGCACCGTCAATGATGTACTGCTGGCCGCCGCCTCGGGTGCCCTGCGATCGTGGCTGCTGGAGCAGGGCGGGGACATCGATGGCCTGACCATCCGTGCAACGGTTCCGGTCAATCTGCGACCGCTCGAGCACGCCAGGCAGCTCGGCAATCATTTCGGCCTCGTGTTTCTCGACCTGCCGATCGGAGAACCCAATCCACTGCGCCGTGTCGAGCGTGTCGCCGAGTGCATGCAGGGGCTGAAGCGTTCGAAACAGGCGGCGGTGACCTTCGGGTTGCTGGCGGCCGTCGGCATGGCGCCGGCGCCGGTGCAGCGCCTGGCGCTGGAGCTTTTCAGCCGCAAGGCCTCCGCAGTCGCGACCAATGTGCCGGGTCCGCAGGCGCCCATGTATCTGGCGGGGTGCCGCATCGACGATCTCATGTTCTGGGTGCCGCAGAACGGTTCGATCGGAGTCGGCATCAGCATCCTTTCCTACAACGGCCGGGTGCATTTCGGTCTCATTGCCGACGCCCGCCGCATTCCGGATCCGCAATCCGTGATCGACCGTTTCGCGCCGGAGTTCGAGAAGATGTTGCTGATCGCACTGATGGAAGACTGGACAGCGCCGATCACCGCGGCGGACGCGGACGCGACGCTCGCCCGCCACGCGACTGCGGTCAGGCGAACCTCTGAAAAAGTTCAGAAGACCCGCGGTGCCCGGGTGCACCGCCGCAAGTCGGTCGTGTAACCAATGGAGCCGCGGTAGGCGGACCCGCACCCTCGCCGATCCATCCCGCCCGGGTCTGGCAATTCCAGGCAGGGCTTGATCAGACCTCGACTGGTCCGGTCATTTCACGCGGTCGTGCTCGCCTAGTCCGCAGCGGGACGTGACAAGGGTTCAAGGGCCACCCCTGGCAGGGTTCGTCCGGACTGGCCGCGCCACGCTCACTCGATCTGCGATTTCGCGTACGCCACGTCGAGTGCCTCCATTGCATCCCGGGGCTTTAGGGCGGCCGCTTTCGCGTACGCCGCTGCGGCCTCGTCCTCTCGCTTGGCGCCGTGGAGCGCGAGCAGAAGATTGCCGTGTTCGATGTGGGCGATGGGAGCCTGGGGAATCAGCTTGAGCGCAGCCGCCATGTGTTGCTCCGCGATCGAGGCTTTCGCGCCGTAGGTCAGCCCGGCGATCATGCTGCCGACCTTGGCGACGATTTCGGCGTGATAAAGCGCAAGGGCGAGCATGGCCTCGGCGTGCTTTGGAGCCAGCTCGAGCGCGGCATCGAGACTTGCCCTCACCTTGCCGGCGAGTCCCTGGCCGAGTGCCTGGGCGATCGAGATCGTCTGGCTGTAACGGCCCAGCGCATACGCATGCTGGTAATGCGCATTGGCCGCCTGCGGCCACTTTTCCGCTGCAAGAGCGGCGCGTTCGGCAGCCTGTTGCAGATGTTGCATGCGCGATCCCTCGTCGTCGATCAGTCTCGCCGCGTGCACGCCTTGCGCCTTGCACGCCACCGCCGCTCCCCAGACGCCCAGTCGTTCGCCGCGCTCGCAAGCGTCGCCGAAGTCACCGTGATGGAACGCGCGCCACGCATCCTGGGCGGCCGCCGCCAGTTCCGCGGGATCGAGCTTGATCTTCGGTTGCGGCGCCGCCTTCATTGCGGCAGCTGCCCACCTTGCGTCGGGAAACGGCTCCTGGTCACCGAGATGCAGCGTTGCCCAGCTCTTGGAGAGGCTTTCGCCCGCGTAGACGAAGGACTTTCCTGAATGCGGGAACGCGGTCCAACGGGTGCGCGCCATGGTCTGATCCTGCTGCGAATGGCGAAGGATGCGCCAAGCGCGGTCGCGCGGCAACGTGGCGAGTCGAGCCGCCGGGACGATCGCGACTCTGCAGCCTCGAGGTGGAGGGAAGCGCTGGCTAGGAGTCTGGGCGGCAGAAACGTTCGAGGCGTTGCAGCCCGGACGGCTTCTGTCGCCCAGACTCCTAGGGTGAATGCTCGGAACTACGGCCCTAAGGTGGCCAACGAGACGGCATTCCCGTTCAACCCATTTCGCAAAAGAGGGCATTCACATGGTGACCAGACAGATTCGCAGCCGCAGCACTTCGTCGCGCACGGCTTCCCGCAATGATTTTCCGCGCAATGTCTGGCTGGCCGGACTCGGCGCCGTTTCGCTCGCGCGCAAACAGTCGACGAAGGCGTTCACGCGCCTTGTCAGCGAGGGCGAGCAGTTTCGTGGCGAAGCGCAGAAATTCGCGCAGCAGCTCAATCGCGATCTCAAACGCGTGGTCGCGGATGTCGGCAGGAAGGCCAGCGCCGAATACGCGCCGATCAAGCGTCGCGTGATGCGCAACCTCAACGAGACCGAAAAGTCGATCGGTGCCGGGGCGGATGAAGCGCTGGCGACGCTGCAGTCGATCTACCGGCAGTCGCGTGCGGAGTTCGAACGCGTGAGCAGGAACGCCAAGGCGCGACAGCGCCGCGCGAAGCCGGCACGGGCGCAGGCGCCCCGCAAGAACTCGGGTCGGCGTCGTCGCACAGCCACCGCCTGATCCTCGCGATTCATCGATAAAGATCGGTCGCGCGCACCAGGGCATCGGTGTGACCGGGCTCGAACGCGGAGTGGCCCGCATCGGCGATTATCCGGAGTTCGGCCTCGGGCCACGCGCGCTTCAGCTCCCAAGCGTTGGCGAGCGGGCACACCACGTCGTAACGCCCGTGGACGATGGTTCCGGGAATGCCGCGCAGTCGTGCGGCATCGCGCAGGAGCTGATCCTCGACCTCGAAGAATCCCCCGTTGACGAAGTAGTGGCATTCGATGCGCGCGAACGCCAGCGCGAACTCCGCCTGGTCGTGCGACGCCACGAAGTCGTCGTCGGGGAAAAGAAAGCTGGTGGCGCCTTCCCATATCGACCATGCACGCGCGGCGGCGAGACGGGTTGTCGCGACATCTGCGGTCAATCGCCGGTGATACGCCGAGATGAGGTCATGCCGCTCCACTGCCGGGATCGCTGCAAGAAAGTGCTCCCAGGCGTCCGGAAAGATTCGCGACGCTCCCTCCTGGTAAAACCATTCGAGCTCCCAGCGGCGCAGCATGAAGATGCCGCGCAAGACCAGCTCGCAGACCCGCCCGGGATGCGCCTGCGCGTAGGCAAGCGCCAGCGTGGAGCCCCAGGATCCCCCGAACACCTGCCAGCGATCGATGCCGAAATGCTCGCGCAGCTTCTCGATGTCGGCGACCAGATGCCATGTGGTGTTGTCGACCAGGTCGGCATGCGGCGTTGATCGGCCCGCTCCACGTTGATCGAACAGGATGATCCGGTAACGCTCCGGATCGTGGAATCGTCGCATCCTGGCGTTGCAACCGGCGCCCGGGCCCCCGTGCAGGAGCACCACCGGCTTGCCGTCGGGATTGCCGCACTGCTCGAAGTAAAGCGTGTGGCGCGTGTCCACGCCGAGCGTTCCGCTCGAGTAGGGTTCCAGTGCGGGATACAGGCCACGTCGCATCGTCTCATCGTCCGCAGCAGTCAATGCCCTGATCCTCCGCTCGCCATGCAAGGGCCGCTGGCAGTTGCCCGCCCGATCGATCCAGGCGCAAGAGTACCTTGCGATCCCGGCGCCGCAACCCAAGCGCGGCAGCCGCGCACCGGCCTCCGGCGGCGTTACTTCACATAGTTGGCGGCAAGCGTATGCAGATGCAGTCGCTCCGCATCGCGGAGGAAAGGAGCGATAAGCATCATCACCTGGTAGATGCCGCGCGTGAGGTCGGTAGCCTCGCGTTCCAGGTGTCCTCCCTGCACCGCGTTGTAGCTCATCCAGAAACTGGTCACGAGGAGGACGTTGTGCGCAGTCGCCTCGATCTCGGCGCGCGAGGCGCGCATCTCACCGCTGGCGCCCAACCCCCGCAGCACTGCCTCGGCATTGGCGGTGGCACGCTTGAGGATGCGCGAGAAGTGCAGGCGCAACTTGCGGTTGCGGCTGGTGATGTCCACCAGGTCGCGATAGATGAAGCGATAGTCCCACATGCATTCGAATGCCAGATGCAGCTTCAGCCAGATATCTTCCAGCGTCGGCAGGCGGTCCTCGGGCATGACGAGGGATTCCTCGATTCGCACCTCGTATCGCGCGAACAGATGTTCGACGATGTCGTCCTTGTTGCGGAAGTGGTAATAGAGGTTGCCGGGACTGATGTCGAGCTCGTCGGCGATGTGATTGGTGGTCACATTCGGCTCACCGCGCGCGTTGAACATGGCAAGGCTCGCGTCGAGAATGCGCTCGCGCGTGTTGCCTGCCATCGGAATCGCTCGCGGCCTTCAGCCGGCGAGCTTGCCCACCAGATCGACATACTGCTGTTGCGCGGCGTCCTTCGGCATGCCCTTGAGCTTCGTCCACGCGTCGTGCTTGGCCCCGCCCTTGAAATCAAAGAACGCGGGTCGATCGCCGGTCACGTCGCCCTCGCTGCCCTGCTTGTAGAGCGCGTACAGCTTCAGCAGCACGGCATCGTCGGGACGTTCCGTCAGGTTCTTCGCCTCTGCCTGCGCCGCCTCGAATTTCTTTGCCAGATCGCTCATGGTCCTGCTCCCAACGAGAAGTCCCATTAGGCCGAAGCGCGTCTCGCGGGTCAACGATTCTTTGGCGGGAGTTTCGGCGGGGGCATTGCCCAGGACCCAAGCCGATCAGGCGTACCCATCGGCGGCGGAAACGCCCCGGGCAAAGCCGCGACAGCGAAGTTCGCGGGATGCGATCCGTCGAGGCGCTTGCCTGATGGGTCGGCACGGGTTCGAGCGCGCTTGCGGCCACCGATCACGGGGCTGCTCCCGTGAGACCTCGCACCGCCGAGTCCAGGAAGGGCGCAGGACGTACGCATCAGATCTCCGCCTGCGCGCCGACCTCGTCGATCATCGGCGCATTATCCCGTGAACGAGGGATGCCATGTGGAAGCGACTCCAGTCGCGACCGTTGCGAACAAGACACGCGCGAGGTCCGGATCCGCCGGTCGCGACTGGGGTCGCTCCCACAAGAAGGGCTCTCCCAGGAGTCTGGGCGGCAGAAGCCGTCCGGGCTGCAACCGCACCATCGAGGGCTTCAGAAAGCGCTCGAACTCGTTACAGACCTACGGGTATGCGCCTCGTCCGATCACTTCCTGCAACCCTCGCTGTCACGGTTTCGCCTAGAACATTTCTGCCGCCCAGACTCCTAGGCAATGCCCGACTGCTCGGCTATCTTGCGGCGGAGGGGCGCGGGGGTGCCCGGGATCGGTGGAGGAGCCATGAGCTATTTCGTAACCGGCGGCACCGGCTTCATCGGCCGACACCTGATCCAGCGGTTGCTCGCACGCACCGGCAAAATCCACGTGCTGGTGCGCAAGGGGTCCGAGTCGAAGTTCGACGAACTGGTTGCCGTGAGCGGCGCCCCGAAAGGACGGCTGGTCAAGGTGACTGGAGATCTTTCCAGGCCGAAGCTGGGTCTTTCCACCGCGGCGATCGCGGCGCTGCGCGGCCGGGTCAAACATTTCTTTCATCTCGCTGCGATCTATGACCTCACGACCGACGCCGAGACGCAACAGGACATCAACGTCGGCGGTACGCAGCGCGCGCTCGACCTCGCAGCGGCGATCAGCGCAGGAACGTTCCACCACGTAAGCTCGATCGCCGCGGCCGGTCTGTATCCCGGTGTCTTCAAGGAAGACATGTTCGCCGAGGCCGAGGGTCTCGACGATCCGTACTTCCGCACCAAGCACGACTCCGAAGGTCTCGTGCGCGCCCAGAAGAAGATTCCGTTCCGCATCTACCGCCCGGCCATCGTCGTGGGCGATTCGCGCACCGGTGAGATCGACAAGATCGACGGGCCCTACTATTTCTTCCGGCTGATCAAGAAGACGCGCGAGATGCTGCCGAAGTGGATGCCGACCATCGGCATCGAGGGCAGTCGCATCAACATCGTGCCGGTCGACTATGTTGCCGCAGCGATCGACCATATCGCCCACAAGCGGGGACTCGACGGGCACGCCTTCCATCTGGTCGATCCTGCGCCGCAACGCGTGGGCGAAGTGCTGAACACGTTCGCGCGGGCCGCACACGCGCCGGAGATGACCATGCGCGTCGACGCACGCATGTTCGCGGTCGTGCCTCCGGTGATCCGCACTGCGCTCGGCAACCTGCCGCCGGTCAAGCGCTTCACGAAGATGGTGATGAAGGACCTCGGCATCCCCCGCGAGGTACTGAAATACATCAGCTATCCGACCCGCTTCGACAGCCGCGAGACCGAACGGGCACTCAAGGGCAGCGGCATCTCGGTGCCGCCGCTCGAGTCGTACGCATGGCGCCTCTGGGACTACTGGGAGCGGCACCTCGATCCCGACCTCTTCATCGACCATTCGCTCAGCAGTCGCGTCAAGGGCAAGCGAGTCCTCATCACCGGCGGCTCGTCCGGTATCGGACGCGCGGCCGCGATCAAGATCGCGGCAGCAGGCGCCTACACAATCATCGTCGCCCGCAAACAGGATGAGCTCGACAGCGCACGCGCCGAGATCGAGGCGGCAGGCGGAATCTGCCACACCTACAGCGCCGACATCGCCGAGATCGAAGAGTGCGACAGGCTGGTCGCCAGCGTGCTCGTCGACCACGGGCCGCTCGACATACTCATCAACAACGCGGGTCGTTCGATCCGCCGATCGGTCGCGCTTTCCTACGATCGTTTCCACGACTTCGAGCGCACGATGCAGCTCAACTACTTCGGTGCGCTGCGCCTCATCCTCGGTTTCCTGCCGACCATGGCCGAGCGTCGCCGCGGCCATGTGATCAACATCTCGTCCATCGGTGTGCTCGCCAACTCACCGCGCTTCTCCGCCTCCGTCGCCTCGAAGTCGGCGCTCGACGCCTTTTCCAATTGCGCGCAGGGCGAGTTCTCGGATGTCGGGATCGCCTTCACCACGATCAACATGCCGCTGGTGAGGACCGCGATGATCGGGCCGACCAAGATGTACGACAGCGTGCCCACGCTTTCGCCCGAGGAGGCGGCCGACATGATCGTGTCGGCGATCATCCGGCGTCCGAGCCGGATCGCCACTCGTCTTGGCGTCTTCTCCGCGGTGCTGAACGCGGTCGCGCCCAAGGCCTACGAGGTCGTAATGAACACGGCGTACAACCTGTTTCCGGATTCCGCCGCCGCCAAGGGCGTCAAAGGCCGTGACGAGCAGCCTTCGAACGAACAGGTCGCCTTCGCGTCCGTGATGCGCGGCGTGCACTGGTAGCCGCGAACGGGCCCCGGGTGGGCAGGGCTACGCGTCAGCGCTCGACCTTCTGCAGCTCGCCGACTTTCACGCGGCCTTCGGGCAGCCAGACTTCGTCGATCCGCGTCCAGTATTCCGCGGGCCTCCAGCGGTGGGAGGCGTAGTACTCGCGCACGCGGGATGCGCTGGCCGCGAGTCCGGAGAGCGCATTGCCACTGCCGCTCAGCTGGCCGGGAACCGCGCGACCGTAGCCTTTTCGCACGACACTGACCTGGAGCGATTCGTCGACTGCGCCGGTCCTTGAGCCGGTCGCACGCGTCAGCCCACGGTGAAGTCGCGCCTCGAGCCGGGGCTTGGCCACCGCGTCGGCGTACTCGGCATATAGCCTGGCGCCGAGCGCGAGCGCCCGCTGCTGTCCGTCCGCGTCGAGTTCGGACCAGATGCGTTCGCGCACCACGAGGAAATCGGGATAACCGCGCTCAGCCGCAAGATCGCTCCAGGCGTACGCTGCCGCCTTGTCAACGGGGACGCCGAGGCCGTCGTAATGGATCAACGCGATCGCCAGCTGCGATGGCTTGTCCGCGAACCGCGCGGCGATGCGAAAGAAACGCTGCGCGTCGCCGTAGCTGCCTTCGAGGGATCGTTCGAAGCCGAGTTGCTGATAGGACTGGTCGGGGTGGGCCGAATCGATGACGGTGCCGGCGGGCACCCCGGTCGCAACGAAAGAGAGCAACAAGACCAGCACGGTGATTCGCATGGCAATTTTCACTGGATTCCCGATGGGTAGTTTACGCTCCTGCGCAATGCCGGACGGCATCGTCCGTTTCACTGGGCGCCGCGAGACCGTCCCCTTTGCCCAGGCGCCGAGCTTTCTCGGCGCGGCTCTGCCAGCGCAGCAAGCTGCGCTGCTAGGAAGAGCGGATCCCGCGCTCCTGCGGCACGCGTCAGGGCTTCGTCGACTTCCGGGGCGCGGCGCGC